>NZ_JAKSYQ010000303.1:0-75952 GCF_022829665.1 Methylobacterium sp. E-041
GACTTCAAAGCCGCCCGTCAGGGGCGGCTTTTTTTGTTCCGCATCGGAACTACGTCCCTCCCCCCTGGAGCGGGGGAGGGTGGGCCTCGCGTCAGCGAGGGTCGGGAAAGGGGAGCCACGGTTCCGAACGGCGCGCTGACCCTCGCCCGACCCGCTTCGCGGGCCACCCTCCCCCGCTTCAGGGGGAGGGAAGAGAGGCATCCCGCTCAGTACAGCCCGCCGGCCTGCACCGCGCGGTCGGCATCCGCCGGGACGGTGGCCGGCGCCGCGGCTTGGCCGGCCGGCGCGACGTAGGAATCCGGCGGCGCGGTGCCGGGCTTGAACGCCTCGAGGATGGTGCCGGCGCCCTCGCCCGATCCGGCGCGCATGCCGGAGCCGAGCGCCACGCGGATCAGCTTGATGCCCGGCGGCACCCGGAACGGGGTCGGCGGCTTGTCCTTGAGGGCGACCTTGAGGAAGTCGAGCGCGATCGGCGCGGCGAGGCCACCGCCGGTGGCGCGGTCGCCGAGCGAGCGCGGCTTGTCGAAGCCGATGTAGATGCCGACCGCGAGGTCCGGCGAGAAGCCGACGAACCACGCGTCCTTGGCGTCGTTGGTCGTGCCGGTCTTGCCGGCGAGCGGCTTGCCGATCTGCTTGAGGATCGTCGCCGTGCCGCGCTGCACGACGCCCTCCATGATCGAGACCATCTGGTAGGCGGTCAGCGGGTCGAGCACCTGCTCGGAATCGTCGACCAGCTTCGGCTCGTCCTGCCCGGACCACTTCTCGGCATCGCAGCCGACGCACTTGCGGTTGTCGTGCCGGTAGATCGTCTCGCCGATGCGGTCCTGGATCCGGTCGATCAGGGTCGGGCGGATGCGGCGGCCGCCATTGGCCAGCATCGAGTAGGCGGTGACCATCCGCATGACGGTGGTCTCGCCAGCGCCGAGCGACATCGGCAGCACCGGCAGCATGTCGTCGTAGACGCCGAAGCGGCGGGCGTACTCGGCGATCAGCGGCATGCCGACGTCCTTGGCGAGCCGAACCGTCATCAGGTTCTTCGAGTGCTCGATGCCGTAGCGCAGGGTGTGCGGCCCGCCGGACTTGCCGTCGTAGTTCGAGGGCGTCCACGCCTCCTGGCCGGGGCCGGCCTCGATGGTGATCGGCGAGTCCTGCACGATCGAGGACGGGGTGTAGCCGTTGTCGAGGGCCGCCGAGTAGACGATCGGCTTGAACGACGAGCCGGGCTGGCGCATCGCCTGGGTCGCGCGGTTGAACTCGGATTCGTCGTAGGAGAAGCCGCCGACCATCGCGTGCACGCGGCCGGTGTTCGGGTCCATCGCGACGATGGCGCCGGACACCTCGGGCTTCTGGCGCAGGCGGTACTGCCCGCGGCCGCCATCCATCGCCTCGACGTAGATCATGTCGCCCGCGGCGAGGTTCGGGCGGCCGGCCCAGCGCATGCCGTCCGGCGGGATCGTGCCGGTGTCGCGGTCCTTGGCGACCTGGCCCGAGGCCTCGCGCTTGGGCTGCAGGCCGATCTGCACGCCGCCGCCGCCTTGCCCGAGCACCACGGCGAGCCGCCACGGCGCGACGTCGCCGAGCGCGTTCACCTCGGCCGCCGCCATGCCCCAGTCGCGCCCGGTCAGGTCGACCTTGGTGACGGGGCCGCGCCAGCCATGGGACTGGTCGTAGCGCACGAGGCCGTCGACCAGCGCCTTGCGCGCGAGGGCCTGCATCTTCGGGTCGAGGGTGGTGCGCACCGACAGGCCGCCCTCGTAGAGCTTCTTCTCGCCGTAGCGCTCGGAGATCTCGCGGCGGACCTCCTCGGTGAAGTAGTTGGCGTTGGCGGCGTTCGGGAAGGCGACGCGCGGGTTGACGCCGAGCGGCATCTTCTTGGCGGCGTCCGCCTCCTCCTTGGTGATGTAGTTGTTCTCCGCCATCAGGCGGATGATCTCGTTGCGGCGGTCGAGCGCCGCCTGGGTCTTGCGGTAGGGGTGGTAGTTGTTCGGCCCCTTCGGCAGCGCGGCGAGGTAGGCCGCCTCGTTGATCGTCAGCTCGTGCACCGACTTGCCGAAATAATCCAGCGCCGCGGCGGCGACGCCGTGCAGGTTGCGGCCCGGTACGATCGTGCCGAGGAAGATTTCGTTGAGGTAGAGTTCGAGGATCTTGTCCTTGGAGTAGGTCGCCTCGATCCGCAGCGCGATCAGCGCTTCCTTGATCTTGCGGTCGAAGGTCTGCTCGTTCGAGAGCAGGAAGTTCTTCGCGACCTGCTGGGTGATGGTCGAGGCGCCCTGCCGCTTGCCGCTCTTGGCGTTGGTCAGCGCCGCGCGCACGATGCCCTCGGGGTCGATGCCGCCGTGCTTGTAGAAGTTCTTGTCCTCGGCCGAGAGGAAGGCGGCGACGATGATCTTCGGCATCGCCTGGATCGGCAGGTAGAGCCGGCGCTCCTTGGCGTACTCGGCCAGCAGCGAGCCGTCGGCGGCGTGGACGCGGGTCATCACCGGCGGCTCGTAGTTGGCGAGCACGGCGTGGTCCGGCAGGTCCTGGCTGTATTTCCAGTAGAAGAACGCGCCGCCCGCGGCCGCGATCACGAACAGCACCGCGAAGGCGCTGAACAGGAAGCCGAAGAAGCGAAGGATGAGGCGCATCCGGTTTCCCGTCCGTCGGTTTCTTCGGCCGCGCGCGGAGCGCATTCGGCTAGGGGGGTCGGGGCTGCCCGCGAGGCGCACGCCGATCCGGCATGCCCGCAGCCTGGAAGATCCCCGCCGACGATGACCGAAGAATGGACGGCGCGACGGGGTCTCGAGTGCCCCGTATCGACACCGGATCTATGGTGAAACTGGGGCGATTGCCGCCGAGCGGCGGTTCGGCACCACCGGGCGGACCAGGCTGGCCCGGTTGCCGAAGAACTGGTCGATCGCCTTGGCCATCGAGCCGGTGACGGAGGCGCGCCACTCGGCCGATTGCAGCAGGTCGAGGTCGCGCTGGCTCGACAGGTAGCCGAGCTCGACCAGCACGCTCGGCACGTCGGGCGAGCGCAGCACCTTGAAGCCGGCCTCGCGGTGCGGCTTCGTGCTCATCTCCATCACCGGCCCGAGCTGGCCCATCAGGGTCTTGGCGAAGCCGGACGAGAAGCCGCGGGTCTCGCGCAGCGTCAGCTCCTGCAGGATGTCGGCGATCTCGGGCGGCCCGTCGCCGGATTCGGCGCCGGCGGCGGCGTCGGCCTTGTTCTCGCGCTCGGCAAGCTTGGCAGATTCGCTGTCGGTCGCCTTCTCCGAGCCGGTGTAGATCGTCGCGCCGCGCACCTGCGGCGCCGACGAGATCGAATCCGCGTGGATCGAGACGAACAGGTCGGCCTTGGCGTCGCGGGCGATGCGCACGCGCTCGGACAGCGGCACGTAGACGTCGCGGTCGCGGGTCATCGCCACCCGGTAGCGGCCGCCGGCCTCGAGCCGGGCGACCAGCGCCTGGGCGAAGCCGAAGACGATGTCCTTCTCGAACACGCCCCCCACCGCGATCGCGCCGGGATCGATGCCGCCGTGGCCGGCATCGACCACGATCAGCGGGCGCCGGTCGGCGGGCTCGGCCGGCGCCACGGCCTTGCCGGCCGCGGGGGCGAGGTCGCCGGCGGTGGCCGCCTTGCGGAAGCTCTCGCGGTCGGCGCGCTGGAACGGCACGGTGAGGATCACGGCGCCGTCGCGCGGGCGCGTCGCGGTCTCGATCCGCCCCACGGTGGCGGGGCCGGCGAGATCGACGACGATGCGCGAGCGCCCCGGCGCGAACAGCCCGTAGCGGAACGACTGCACCAGGCCCTCGCGGCGGCGGCCGGTCTCGGGCGCGAGCTGGAAGTTGACCTCGGCGAGGTCGATCACCACCCGGTCCGGGCGCTCCATCACGAAGGCGCGGGCATCGACCGGCTTCGACAGGGTGAGGGTGAGCTTGGTGCCCGCGGGCGAGGCGGCGAGGTCGGCCGCGATCGCCACCGCGGGCGGGGCCCGGTCGCCGTTCTGCGCGCAGGCGGGCATCGCGGCGAGCGCGACGGCGGCCGTCAGGATCGCGGAACGGATCAGGCGCGCGGATCGCAGCATCGGTCGGCCTCCCGAGCCTCCGATACGGCATAGGAGCGACATGGTTAACCGGAGGTTTCCGGCCAAGCTCCATTCCGGCAGCGGCTGTGACCGGGAGGCGACAGGGACGTTCCGCCGCCGGCGGTCTCGTGCACGGATGCCGCGCGCCAACCGAACCGGCTCCTTTCCGTCATCCCGGGGCTGCGCAACAGAACCCGGGATCCGGCCCCCCCGACGAGACCGATCGGGGCGCGACCGGCGGTCCTGGCTCCTGGGCTCGCCTTCGGCGCGACGACGCGTCGGATTTGCCGGGATCCGCGCGTTGGCGAGCGGACGGCGGCGCGGCAGCCTCAGCGGTGGCCGACGATCCGCGTCGCGCGGCGGGCGAGCTCGCTCCAGCAGGTGAGCGAGGCGTCGGCGACGCGCTGCATCTCGTTGACCTGCAGGCGGATCGCGTCGGCCGGCGAGCGCGCGTCCTTCAGCGCGCTGAGATGGGTCAGCACCGCCGAGCTCTCGTCGCGCATGAAGGCGAACAGGGTCTCGCCGAGGCCTTCGAGGTCCTGACGCAGGGCCGGGACGGGTCGGCGCCCGGCGCGCCAGGAGGCCGGCGACGGCAGCGCACCGTCCGACAGCTGCACCGGCGCCTCGCCGGGCTGGGGCGCCGCCCGGGGCTCGGGCGGCCGCGCCGGCGCGGCGGATTTCAGCGGGACCACGTTGGTGTAGGCGGGCGGAGCCTCCGGCTCCGGCGCGGCGGCCGCGACCGGCGCGGGCTCGTCGGCAGGCACGGGCTCATCGACAGGTGCGGGCGCCGTGTCCGCAGCCGGGCCGGCAACTTCCGGTTCGGAGACCGGCGGCGCTTCGGGATTCGGGATCTCGGCGAAGGCGGCTTCGGCCAGGTTGGCGTCGGCGGGGACCGGTATCTCGGCCGGGGGCGCGTCCGGCTCGGGCGCCGACGTCGGGGTGCCGGTCGCGGTGCCGAGGGCCTCGGGCGAGACCGTGTCCATCAGGTGCGCGTGAAGCGGCTCGGGGGGCGCCTCGGAGGGCACCGGCGGGAGCGACTCCTCCGGCGGGTGCAGCGCCGCCTCGAGCGCGGCGGCGCGAGCGCTTTTGGCCTCACCCGCCTTGGCCTCACCCGTCTTGGCCTCACCCGTCTTGCCCTGCAGGGTGCCGGGCGGGATCGAGGAGGAGCGGCGGCCGGTCGATCGTCCCTGCGGCGTCCGTTGCTTGCCCATCGTCGAGATCCCTTGAGGCCGTCCGCGTGTCGTTCCGTTCGAGCCCGAATCGCACAGGCCGAACGTAGTCCAGTTGCCGGCCGGCGCAATGCATCGGGGGTGCGGCGGCGATCGGCGCCCGCGGATCGGCACGCCGACGCGACGGCCGCGAGACCTGACGATCCAGCCGCGGTGCCGACCGGAGGCCGGGGCCGCCGCGCCGGTGCGCGGCGGAAGATCCTCGGCCCCGCACGGGGCCGAGCGGCGGCTCAGCGCGCGGCGTTCTGCGCGAGGGCGCCGAGGTCCTTGGCCTGCGCCTGCATCGCGGCGATCTGGCTGCGAACGAACTCGGACTGCAGCTCGAAGGCCTCGCGCAGGTCCTTGGTGCGCACGAGCTTCTGCGCGAAGTCGAAGGTGGCGTTGGCGTTGGTCTGGGCGTGGTCGAAGCCCTTGGCGACGGCGGCCTGCATCGAGGACTGGAGGTTGAGCCCCGAGCTCTGGACCTGCTCGGCGGCCTTGAGCGCGTTGCCCATCAGGGTGCCGACGGCGGTGCGGGCCTGGTCGACGCTCTTCTCGGCGAAATCGCGCATCTCGGTCGGGATCTCGAAATTCGGGGTCTGCATGAATCGGCTCCTCGGGTGGCGTCGTCACCGGCGGTCTCGAAGCGATCGCCCGTGCGAGGCGGATTTATGTTGCATTGCAATAATAAGTCAAGACGCCGCTTTTCGAGGCGAAAGCCGCGCTTATTAAGCAGAGACTCTTGCCTCGGCATCGATCCGGGCCCCCACCAAGCGCCACACCTGACAGATTGCCCCCGATGTTGCTGCAATCATCCGTCGGGCACAGGGTCGCGATGGCGACGACGGCGCGATCGTGACGTCGCGGGGGATCGCGAAACCGCACGGAAACTTGATCTGATCGGCCGATCGCTTCGCATCGTCCTCCGGGCGGGCGCGGGTCGGGCGCCGCGCCGGCCTATGCGTGCTGCATCGCGTCACGCCGCGTGCGCAGCAAGCCGGCATACAGCGCGGCCGAGGCTTCGGCGTGCCGGGCGATGGTCATCGGCGCGGCCCAGAAGCGGCCGTGGGCGGCCCGGCCCATCGCGGCGACGCGAGCGTCGTCGGCGAGGCGCGCGAAGGCCGCCGACAGGGCGGCGAGCTCGGGCGGCACGACGAAGCCGCTCGTGCCGTCCAGCATCTTCTCGGCGGCGCCGGAGCGGTCGGAGGCGACGACGGGGATGCCGGCGGCGAGCGCCTCGTAGACGGTGAGCGGCCCGGTCTCGAACCAGCGCGACGGCGCGGCGAGCGCACGGGCGCGGCGGCGCAACACCGCCTGCACGGCCTCCGGCGCCTGCCAGCCCAGCATCTCGACGTGGGGCATGGCCCGCAGCTCCGCCTCCAGCGGCCCGGTGCCGACGAGCAACGCCGTCAGGCCGGCCTTGCGGGCGGCCGCCGCGACGAGGTCGGCGCCCTTCTCGCGGGTCAGGCGCCCGACATAGGCGACGGCGTCGCCCCGCTCCGGCGCGGCCGGGGCGCCGGGGGCGACCCGCACCGGGTTGTCGATGCGGTGATGCGTGAGCCCGTAGCCGCCGAGCATCGCGCCCATCCGCGCGCGGCTCGCGTCGCAGACGTGGACGACGTGGAGCCCGCGTCCCGACACCGCCCGCCGCGCCGCCGCGGTGCGGGCGACGCGGACCAGCTTGTGCAGGCGGCTCCTGGCATCGCACGGCGCCAGGATGCAGGCGGCGGACATCGGCGCGAGGGCACAGGGCTCGGCCGTGTCGAAGCGGTAGTAGACCCCGTTCGGGCAGGCCAGGAAGTAGTCGTGCAGCGTCAGCGCCACCGGGGCGCCGGTGGCGAGCAGCACCGGGAAGATCCCGGGCGACAGGCTGCGGGTCCACTGGTGGACGTGGACGACGTCCGGCGCGCGCGCCATCCGCCCGAGCGCGTCGCTGAGCGCCCGCGCGGCGCGGGCGTGCCAGATGCCGGCGACCGCCGCGGCGACGGGGTTGCGCGCCCACACGTCGGGCAGGTCGAGGCAGATCCGGGTGAGGTTGCGATGGTCGAGCAGCGGGTCGACCGGGCCGGCGACGCCCTGGACGTAGGTGACCCGGAGCCCGGCCTCGGCCAGCCCGCGGGCCGATTCGACGGCGACCTTCTCGGCGCCGCCGCTCGGGCTCGCGAACTCGGCCAGGATCACGACGTGCATGGCGACACCGGCGCAGGAGTTCGAGAGATCAGGCGGTCGAGCGGGGACGATCCGAGCGGGAACAACCGCAGATCGGCGGCGTGCCCGAGGTTTACGCGGGATCAACTGCGGTCCGGTAAACGTGGGGACATCCAGGGAGCGGGAGCCGCCTCGTGCACGTCGTCCTCGTCGCCGACCACGCCTACGTCAACGGCGGCCAGGCCAAGGTCGCGCTCGACTCGGCCCTCGGGCTCGCCGCCCGCGGCACCCGCGTGACGCTGTTCGCCGCCTGCGGCCCGGCCGACCCGCGCCTGGCCGCCGCCGGCATCCGCGTGGTCTGCCTGAACCAGGACGACATCTCGACCACGACGAACAAGCTCGCCTTCCTGGCGCAGGCGATCTGGAACCGCGACGCGGCCCGCGCGCTCGCCGCGGAACTGGCGGCGTGCGACCCCGACGACACCGTGGTCCACGTCCACGCCTTCGCCAAGGCGCTGTCGCCGTCGATCGGCGTGGCGTTGCGGCGCGCGCGGCTGCCGCTGCTCTACACCATGCACGAGTTCTTCCTGGTCTGCCCGACCGGGGGGTTCTACGAATATCCGGCCGCCGCGATCTGCCACCGCACGCCGATGTCGGGCGCGTGCCTGACGACGAACTGCGATGCGCAGAGCTTCCCGCGCAAGCTCGCGCGGGTGGTCCGCCACCTCGGCATGACGCAGGTCGCGGAGCTGCCGACGCTCTTCCGCCACGTGATCACGATCAGCGACCTGCAGGAGCGGGTGGTCGGACCGCTGTTGCCGCGCGGGACCCGCTTCCACCGGGTCGACAACCCGATCGCGGTGGCGCACCGGCCGATGACCGAGCGGGCGCCGGGCGACTTTCTGTTCGTCGGGCGGATCTCGACCGAGAAGGGCGCGCCGATCTTCGCGGAGGCGGCGCGGCGGGCCGGCATCCGCGCGGTCTTCGTCGGCGACGGCGAGCAGCGGGCGGCGCTGGCCGCGCGCTACCCCGAGGCCGCGATGCTCGGCTGGCGCGATGCCACCGGCGTTCAGGCGCTGATGGGCGCCGCCCGCGCGCTGGTCTTTCCCAGCGTCTGGTACGAGGGCCAGCCGCTCACGGTCTACGAGGCGCTGGCGCTGGGCACGCCGGTGGTGGTGAGCGACGCCTGCGCCGGCCGCGAGGCGGTGGTCGACGGCGAGACCGGCTTCCTGTTCCGCTCCGGCGACCCGGACGCGCTCGCCGCCCACCTGCGCCGGCTCGCCGACGACGCGCTCGCCGCCCGGATGGGCCGGGCCGCGCATGCCCGCTACTGGGCCGCGCCGCTCACCCTCGACGCCCATCTCGACCGCCTCGCCGGCGTCTACGAGGCGGTGCTGCGCGAGGCGGTGCCGGGCCGGGCGACCTCGCGCGCCGCCCTCCCCCGGCCGACGCGGCGTGAAACACCCGGGGCCGCCTCGCGTTGATCCGGCACCGGCGCCGCCCTCGGCGCCTCGTGACGGCAGGAGCAGCCCCGATGACCGACGACACCAAGACGCCGCAGGGCGCGGACAAGCCGGGGTTCCAGCAGGGCAGCGCCAAGCCCGGCGACGAGAAGAACCCCGCCAACCAGCAGGACAAGATGGGCGAGCGCCTCGACGACGCCCTCGAGGAGACCTTCCCGTCGAGCGACCCGGTCTCGGTGAAGATCACCAAGTAGCGCGATCCGCAGGCGTTCGGGGCCGGTGCGCGCGAGGCGCGCCGGCCCTTTTCGTTGCGGTGCTTCCGCTGCGGGCGCGGACGACGCAAGCACGCGCGGACGGAGAAGGCACGGGGACGCCGAGCGGTCCCGTGCGGAGCGCCCTCCGCCCTCAGCGGCCGCGCAGGAAGAAGAACCAGATCAGGAGGATGACGGGGATCGGGATCCCGATGAGCCACAGCAGGCCGCCGGTCAGCATGTCTTTCTCCTATGTTGCACGAGAGCAACGGGACCATCCCGGAAACCGTTCCGCCGCGCGGACGCCCGCGATCCCCGCCCGCCGCCAGGCTTCCGCTGGACGCCGGCCGCACGATCCTGTCTCATCGGAACGAAGACGCGTCCGGGAGGCACGCCATGGCCGACGATCCGCAATCGCAGGGGCGCCTGACCCGCGCGTCGAGCTTCGTCTTCCTTCACACCGAGCACGCGATCTACGCGGCCCTGGGCCTGCTGCTGGCCTTCACCGCGCTGATCGCGCTGGTCGACGCCGTCGGGCTCACCTTCGAGGCGCTGCGCTCGCTCGGGGGCGCCGCGCAGACCCTGGAGGTGGTCGACCGGCTGCTGTTCCTGCTGATGCTGGTGGAGATCCTGCACACGGTGCGGGTCTCGATGCGCTCCGGCAAGCTCACCTGCGAGCCGTTCCTGATCGTCGGGCTGATCGCCTCGATCCGGCGGGTGCTGGTGATCACCCTGCAATCCTCCGAGATCATGCACGGCAAGGACTGGTCGCAGGAGAAGGCGGCCCTGTTCCAGGCCTCGATGATCGAGCTCGGCGTGCTCGCCGGCCTGATCCTCACCATGGTGGCCTCGATCTTCCTGCTCCACCGCGCCCGCGACGACGACAAGCCGGCCGGCGAGGAGACCGAGGGGTAAGCCCGGGTAACCGGCCCAGCCGGGCCGCGAAGGGCACGGCATCGCACCCGTCCGGAGACCTGCCATGCGTCGCACGATCTCGCTCGCGCTCCTCGCCGCCCTGCTCGGCGCCCCGTTCTCCCCTTCCGCCGTCTCCCCGGCGGACGCGGCCGGGCGGCCGGTAGTGGTCGAGCTGTTCACCTCGCAGAGCTGCTCGTCCTGCCCGCCGGCCGAGGCGCTGCTCGGGCAGATCGCGCGCGAGGGCGGCGCCGTGCTACCGCTCGCCTTCCACGTCACCTACTGGGACCACCTCGACTGGCGCGACACCTTCGCCCTGCCGGCGGCGACCCGTCGGCAGGCGGCCTACGCCGAAAGGCTCGGCGGCGGCTCGTACACCCCCGAGGCGGTGATCGACGGGCAGGTCGGGCTCGTCGGCTCCGACGCCGGCGCGGTCCGCGCCGCGATCGCCCGCGCGCAGGCCGCCGCCGCCGCCGAGGCGCCGGTGGCGCTGGCACGGCGCGGCGACGCCCTCGTCGTCACGCTCGGCGCCGGGCGCGGGGCCGGCACCGTGACGCTGGTCGGGTTCGATCCGAGCCACGCCACCCGGGTCGCCCGCGGCGAGAATGCCGGCCGCACCCTCGCCCAGGCCAACATCGTCCGCGCCGTGTCCGAGATCGGCCGCTGGGCCGGGCAGGCGGCGACGCTGGAGGTGCCGCTGCCGGCCGGCGCCGACGCCGCGGTGATCGTGCAGGGCGCCGACGGGCGGATCCTCGGCGCGGCGCGGCTCGGGCCGGCCGCCCGAGCGTAACCGTCGCGCGTTCCTCGGCGAAGACGAACGCGGGCGATGGGCGCCCGACGTCTCCCGCGAGGCTTGCCGATGTACCTGCCCGCCATCGGCCCGGTTCCACCGCTGCCGGCGCGTTCCCCCGGGGGCCGCGTTGCGCTAGGGTCCGGAACACGACGCGGCGACAGGGCGGCGATGGCGCTCGAGGACAGTCTGGCGACGGCGATGGCCGCGGCGCAGGGGGGCGATGCGGCGGCCTATCGCCGGCTGCTCAATGCCTGCCTGCCGGTGATCGCGGGCATCGCCCGCGCGCAAGGGGTGCGCGGCGAGGCGGTCGACGACGTGGTGCAGGACACGCTGCTGACGATCCACAAGGCGCGGGCGAGCTACGACCCGGCGCGGCCCTTCCTGCCGTGGCTGCGCGCCATCACCCAGCGCCGGGCGATCGACCGGCTGCGCCGGGCCGGGCGCCGCCCGCAGGAGGTGCACGATCCCCTCGCCTACGAGGCCCACGCCGATGCCGGCCCCGCCCCGGGCATGCGCATCGAGGCCGACCAGCGCAACGCCGCGCTGGCGCGGGCCGTCGCGGCGCTGCCGGACGGGCAGCGGCAGGCGGTGGAGCAGCTCGCCTATGCCGAGCGCTCGCTCGAGGAGGCGGCGGCGCTCACCGGCCGCAGCAAGGGCGCGCTGAAGGTGAACCTGCACCGCGCCCTGAAGGCGCTGCGGGGGACGCTGGCCCGGGACAAGGAGGGCGGCGATGTCTGAATCCGTGCACGAGTCCCTGGTCGACGACCTCGTCGGCGGCCTCGCGCCGGTGCGCCGGCTCAGCCCGCCGGCCTGGCGCGCGGCGGCCTGGCTCGCGGCGGTGCTGGCGCTGGCCGCGATCCTGATGCCGATGGCCGACATGGACGGCCTGCGCATCCGCCTCGCCACGCCGGACCTGCGCGTGGCCGCCCTCGGCGCCGGTCTCACCGCGGTCGCGGCCGCGCTCGCCGCCTTCATGACGAGCGTGCCCGGCCGCTCCCTGCGCTGGGCGCTGCTGCCGCTGGCGCCGGCCGCGTTCTGGATCGGCGCGAGCGGCCTCGGGTGCCTGCGCGGCTGGCTCGCCCCCGGCACCACGCCGGCCGACGGGCACGCGATGGGCGGCTGCTTCGCCTTCCTCGTCGGCGTCTCGCTGCCGCTCTCCGTGCTGCTGGTGGCGATGCTGCGCCGCGCCTGCCCGCTGCACCCGAACCTCACCGCAGCGCTCGGCGGCCTCGCGGCGGCGGCGGCCGCGGCGACCCTCCTCGTGCCGTTCCACCCGCACGACGCCACCGCGACCGACCTCCTGATCCACGCCGTCACCGTGCTCGGCGTGATCGGGCTGAACGGGATTTTTGGCGGCCGGCTGCTCGGCGGCGGCCCGGACGCATCCCGGCGCGACCGTGGCGGTTGACCTTGCCACGCCGGCAAGCTCCACGGTGCGGCGCATCCCCGTGAGGAGACTCGACCCCATGCGCAACACCGTCCGGCCCGCCCTGATCGCCGTCGCCGTCCTCCTCGCTGGCAGGGTGCTGGCACAGGGCATGGACCACGAGCACATGGACCACGCCGGCCGTCATCCCGCGCCGGCCGCGGGCGAGGCGCCCTCCACCCGGGCGTTCCGCGCCGTCGACGCGCGGATGCACGCCGACATGGCGATCCGCTACAGCGGCGACGTCGACGCCGACTTCGTGCGCGGCATGATCCCCCACCACGAGGGCGCCGTCGGCATGGCGCGGGTCGCGCTGCAATACTCGAAGGACCCGGAGGTGCGGGCGCTCGCCGAGGAGATCGTCAAGGCGCAGGAGCGCGAGATCGCCCAGATGCGGGCGATCCTGGCGCGGACGGGCGGGAAGTAGGAGCCGCAGCCTCGGATGCCCCCGCGCCCGGCGCTCGAAGCGACGTCCCTCCCTCCGTCATGGCACCCTTGCGCCCGCGATTCGGAGCCATCGCCTTCCGAGCCTCGATCCCGATCGGGGCTGCAGCGGCCTTGACGTCTGCGCATCTTTTTATCTTATAGGCAATCTGCGCACAGGAAGAGCTCCTTGTCGGCCTGCAAGGTTCGGATCGTCGTCGATCATGCCAACAGCGACGACCCGATCTTCACGGTCGAGGTGCGGCCCCCCTGGGGTTCGCTCGCTGTGATGGCCGAGGTGACGCTCTCGGGGCGATCCCTCGAGCTGAACGGCATGCACGTCGGCGGCGACCCGATGACGAAGTGGTGCGCGTCCGTGCTCCGCGACATCGCGCAGGGGGTCATGGAGGAATTGGATGTCGACGCGATCCACATTGTTGGCGGCGTTCGGACCACGGGTGCAAATCCGGGACGGGACCCTCGTCCCCGACGGCTCCGTAGAGCGCCTCAGCCTCAAGCGGCTGCCGGACGCGCACCTCGACACGGTGGCGGCGGCCCGCGCCCTGGTCCGTAGGCATCTTCCGGTGAAGGCGGCTCACGCGGTCATGACGGACGTGTTCGACACCGGCGAGGCCTATGTCGAGGTGCCGAAGGTCGAGAGCCTGAGCCGGCTGACGTCGGAACTGACGGCGCTGGGCATCGCCGTCCGCAAGCATGCACCCGACCCGATCTCCGTCCGAAGCGTGCGCGAGGCCCTGCATCTCTCGCAAGCCCAGTTCGCGCTCCGGTTCGGGCTGGAGGAAGCGACCGTCAAGAACTGGGAACAGGGCAAGTCCAGGCCGAACGCCACGGCCATGACGTTGATCTGGACGATCCATCGCCACCCCGAAGCGGTCGTCGATGCCCTCGCCACCTGCGGAGCCGCGACCGAAGCGGATGCGGCGTCCGCCCTTCGCGCCGGGGAAGGCCACGCCCCGGTGGACCCGCTTCGACGCCCTGTCCAGAAGCCCGAATCGTGCTAGGCTCACGCACGATGCGACAGGCCCGGCACCTTCTGCGACGGCTCGCTGCGATCCTTCGGGTCGCGGCGCTTCTCGTCATGGTCCCGGCCTTCGCCCAGGCGCATGCCGGGCACGCCCACCACCCCGGCGCCGGGCATGCGCGCGTCGGGCACGCCTCGAAGGCCGCCCCGGGCGTCGCCGCCGTGATCGCCGCGCCGGAGGCCGCCGCCGACCGGGCGGATTGCCTCGCCTGCCCGGGCTGCTGCTGCGCCCACGTCTTCGTCGCGGCCTCGGACGGGGACGGCGTCCGCGCCGACCGCCCGAGCGGCGACCGCGTCGCGATGGGGCCGGATTCCGTGCGCCCGAGCGCCGTATCCGAGGCCCTTCCCGAGCCCCCCAGACCCTTCGCCTGAGGCTGCGCGCGCCGCCCCGGCGCGCGCCACGCGGCTCGTCCCGACGAGTCGCGCCCGTCCCGATGCGAAGGTTGCTCTCCCATGACGATCCGGCTCCCGGCTGCCCTCGCGGCGGCCGCGCTCACCCTCGGCCTGTGGGCCGGCGCGGCGCGCGCCCACGAAGGCCACGACCATTCCGACGGGCCGAAGGCGGCGCCCGCCGTCGAGGCCCCGCGCGGCGCGTCGAGCACCGACGCGCTCGAGCTCGTCGCGGTGGCGCGCGACGGCAGGCTGACGCTGTTCCTCGACCGTGCCGACACCAACGAGCCCGTGGCCGACGCGACGATCGAGGCGGAGACGCCGGCGGGCAAGGCCGCCGCGGTCGCGGGCCCCGACGGGAGCTACCGCCTCGACGCCCCCTGGAGCGCGGTGCCCGGCGACTACGACGTGCTGTTCACGGTGACCGTCGGCGGCAAGACCGACCTGTTCCCGGTCGACCTCGACGTGCCGGTGCCGCCGGCCCCGACGCCCGAGCCCGCGCCGTGGCATGCCGGCCTCGCCGTCGCCCACGATTTCGGCTTGCACCTGCGCAGCGCCGACCCGATGCCGTTCCTCGTCGGCGGCGCCGGCTTCGTGCTCGGCATCCTCGCGACGGTGCTGATGCGCGGGCGCCGGAGCGGCGCGGCACTCGCCCTCGTCGTGCTCGCGGCCGGGCTCGTGCTGGCGCCGGCGGCCTTCGCGCACGGCGACGACGACCACGAGGCCCCGACCCCGATGGCCGCCACCGGCGCCCAGGACCTCGCCCGCCGCCTGCCCGACGGGTCGGTGTTCGTGCCGAAACCCACCCAGCGCGTGCTGACCCTGCGCACCCTCGTCACCGCGTCGGGCGTGCTGGCGCGGACGACCGAGCTGCCCGGCCGGATCATCGCCGACCCGAACGGCAGCGGCGTGGTGCAATCCTCGGTCGGCGGCCGGCTGTCGCCGCCGGAATCCGGCCTGTTCCCGCGCCTCGGCACCCGCGTGCGCAAGGGCGAGGTGCTGGCCTTCGTCACGCCGCCGGTCCAGGCGGTGGACGTGTCCGACATGCGCCAGCGCCAGGGCGAGCTCGACCAGCAGATCGCCATCGTCGCGCGCCGGGTCGAGCGCTACCGCAAGCTGAGCCCCGGCGGCGCGGTCTCGCAGGTGCAGATCGACGACGCGGATGCCGAGCTGAAGGGCCTCGTCGACCGCCGCACGGCGCTCGACGGCGTCCGCTCGCAGCCGGAGGCGCTGTCCGCGCCGGTCTCGGGGGTGATCGCCGAGGCCAACGCGGTCGCCGGCCAGATGGCGAGCCCGGGCGCGATGGTGTTCAAGATCGTCGACCCGTCCCGGCTCTGGGTCGAGGCGCTGAGCTTCGACGCGCTCGCCAGCACCGCCGACGCCACCGCGCGGCTCGCCGACGGCCGACGGCTCGAGCTCGCCTATCGCGGCGCCGGCCTCGCCGACCGGGCCCAGGCGGTGCCGATCCAGTTCGCCGTGCGCGACGCGCCGCCCGAGCTGCGCACCGGCCAGTTCGTGACGGTGCTCGCCGCCACCGACACGCAGCAGACCGGCCTCGCCCTGCCGCGGCTCGGCGTGGTCCGCGGCGGCAACGGCCAGACCCTGGTCTACGAGCACGTCGCCCCCGAGCGCTTCGCGCCGCGCGAGGTCCAGGTCGAGCCCCTCGACGCCGCCCGCGTCCGGGTGGTCTCCGGGCTCGAGCCCGGCCGGCGGATCGTGACGCAGGGCGCCGAGCTCCTCAACCAGATCCGCTGACGGGGAGCCCGCGCATGTTCACGCTCCTCGTCACCCAGGCCCTGCGGAACCGGCTGGCGGTTCTCGCCGTCGCCGCGATCCTCGTCGTCTACGGCGCCTTCACCGTCACGCGGCTGCCCGTCGACGTCTTCCCCGACCTCAACCGGCCCACCGTCACCATCATGTCGGAGGCCGAAGGGCTTGCGCCGCAGGAGGTCGAGCAGCTCGTTACCTTCCCGCTCGAGACGCAGATGAACGGGCTGCCCGGCGTCACCCGGGTGCGCTCGGTCTCCGGCGTCGGGCTGTCGGTGGTCACTGTCGAGTTCGACTGGGGCACCGACATCTACCGCAACCGCCAGCAGGTGGCCGAGCGCCTTGCGATGGCGCGGCCGCAGCTGCCGGCGGAGGTGAGCCCGACGATGGGGCCGATCTCCTCGATCATGGGGCAGATCGTCATGGTCGCGCTCACCGCCGACACGGTCGATCCGATGCGCCTGCGCGAGATCGCCGACTTCACGATCCGGCCGCGCCTGCTCTCGATTCCCGGCGTCGCGCAGGTGATCCCGATGGGCGGCGAGGTCCGCCAGTTCCGCGTCGCGCCGCAGCCCGCCGCGTTGCGGGCGCTCGGCGTCAAGCAGGCCCAGCTCGAGGCGGCCCTGGCGCAGTTCGGCACCAACACCGGCGGCGGCTTCACCGACCAGTACGCCCGCGAATACCTGATCCGGAACCTCGGCCGGACGATGGACCTCGACGACCTGCGCAACATGGTCGTCGCCACGGTCGACGGCCGGCCGGTCTTCCTGCGGCAGGTGGCGGAGGCGTCGTTCTCGGCGCGCGTGAAGCGGGGCGATGCCGGCTACATGGGCGCGCCGGCGGTGGTGATCTCGGTGGAGAAGCAGCCCGGCACCGACACCGTCGCGCTCACCGCGCGGATCGAGGCGGCGCTCGCCGAGATCACCGCCACCCTGCCGAAGGGCGTGCGCGCCGACCGGCTGATCTTCCGGCAGGCGAACTTCATCGAGACCTCGATCGGCAATGTCGAGCACGTGCTGGCGGAAGCGATCGCGGTGGTGGCGATCGTCCTGTTCGCGTTCCTGCTGAACCTGCGCACCACGGCGATCTCGCTCACCGCGATCCCGGTCTCGATCCTGGCGACGGCCATCGCCTTCCACCTCGCCGGCCTGTCGATCAACACGATGACCCTCGGGGGGCTCGCCATCGCCATCGGCGAGCTGGTCGACGACGCCGTGGTCGACGTCGAGAACATCTTCCGGCGCCTTCGCGAGAACCGCGCGGCGGGCGACCCGCGCTCGACCTTCGACGTGGTGGTCTCCGCCTCGCAGGAGGTGCGCTCGGGCATCGTCTACGCGACGATGGTGATCGTGCTGGTGTTCGTGCCGCTGTTCGCGCTCTCCGGCATCGAGGGCCGGCTGTTCGCGCCGCTGGGGCAGGCCTACATCGTCGCGATCCTGGCGAGCCTCGTGGTCTCGATCACCCTGACGCCGGTGATGGCCTACTACCTCCTGCCCGGCCTCAAGCGCCTCGACCAGCACGAGAGCGGGCTGATCCGCGGGCTCAAGCGCGCGCTCGCCGCGACCCTGCGCGTCGCCCTGCCCCGCGGGCGCCCGATCCTGCTCGCGGCCGGGCTCGCGGTCGCGGCCGCCGCCGTCGCGGCGACGTGGCTGCCGCGCGCCTTCCTGCCGCCGTTCAACGAGGGCTCGTTCACCGTCAACATGGCGTTCAACCCCGGCATCTCGCTGCCCGAGAGCAACCGGATGGGGCTGGTGGCCGAGCGCCTGCTCCTCGAGATCCCGGACGTGCGCTCGGTCGGCCGCCGCACCGGCCGGGCCGAGCTCGACGAGCATGCCGAGGGCGTCCACTCCTCCGACCTCGAGGTCGACCTGAAGCCCGGCGCCCGGCCCAAGGACGCCCTCGTCGCCGACATCCGCGCCCGCCTCGCCCTGCTGCCGGTCTCCGTCAACGTCGGCCAGCCGATCTCGCACCGGCTCGACCACATGCTCTCGGGGGTGCGCGCCGAGATCGCGCTGAAGATCTTCGGCGACGACCTCGATACGTTGCGGCGCCTCGCCGACGACCTGCGCCAGCGCCTGTCCGCGATCCCCGGCATCGCCGACCTGCAGGTCGAGAAGCAGGTGCTGATCCCGCAGCTCGAGGTCCGCGTCGACTACGCGCGGGCCGCCCTCTATGGGGTGCAGCCGGCGGCGCTCGTGGACCAGCTGAGCCGGCTCTCGAACGGCCAAGTGGTCTCGCGCGTGGTCGACGGCATCCGCCGCTTCGACGTGGTGATGCGGCTCTCCGACACCCAGCGCACCACCCAGGCGCTCGGCGACCTCCTGGTCGAGACGCCCTCCGGCTGGGTGCCGGCCCGCCAGATCGCCGACATCCGCGAGACCGACGGCCCGAACCAGATCCTTCGCGAGAACGCGCGCCGGCGCATCGTCGTCCAGGCCAACACCGCGCCCGGCGCCGACATGGGCCGGGTCGTCGCCGCCATCCGCCAGCAGGTCGGGGGGACGCAGCTGCCGGCCGGGTACGCGACCAGCCTCGAAGGCGCGTTCCAGGCGCAGGGCGAGGCGGCGCGCACCATCGGCCTGCTCTCGCTCGTGTCGCTGGCGCTGGTCTTCACCCTGCTCTACGGGCGCTACCGCTCGGCCGTGCTGACGCTGATCATCCTCGGCAGCATCCCGCTGGCGCTGATCGGCTCGGTGGTCGCCCTGTGGCTCGCCGGGCAGCCGCTCTCGGTCGCCTCGATGATCGGCTTCATCACCCTGACCGGCATCGCGACGCGCAACGGCATCCTCAAGATCAGCCATTGGCTGAACCTCGCGATCCACGAGGACCTGCCGTTCGGGCCGGACCTCGTGATCCGCGGCAGCCTGGAGCGGCTGACGCCGGTGCTGATGACCGCGCTCGCCGCCGGCATCGCGCTGGCGCCGCTGCTCGTCGGCGCCGACGCGCCCGGCAAGGAGATCCTGCACCCGGTCGCCGTGACGATCTTCGGCGGCCTGATCAGCGCGACGCTGCTCGACACGGTGCTGACGCCGATCCTGTTCCTCGGCTTCGGCCGCCGGCCGGTGGAGCGCCTGCGCGCCGCCGCCCGGGCGGAGGCGCCGACCGGGGTTGCGACGGCCGATGCGTTTTGACGGTGCGTCACTTCCCTCCCCCGCAAAGGGGGGAGGGAAGACGCACCTAGTCCTGCTGAACCAATGTCGCCACCCCGTAAAACCCAGGAGCCGTCCATGCGCCCCGTCCTCGCCATCGCCCTCCTCCTTGCCCTCGCCGCCCCGGCCCGCGCCGCCGGCCCGAACGGCGGCGTCGTGGTGGTGGCGGACGGGCATCCGATCGAGCTCGTCGCGTCGGAGACCGCGCTGACGTTCTTCGTCACCGACGACGACGGCGGCCCGGCCGCGACCGCGGGGCTGACGGGCAAGGCCTTCGTCCAGACCGGGGCCGGGACCGAGACGGTGCCGCTCGCCGGCGCCGCGCCGAACCGCATGGTCGGCGCGCTCAAGGGGCCGCTGCCCGCCGGCGCAAAGGTGGTGTTCTCGGCGCGGATGCACGGGCACAGCCTGCAGGCCCGCTTCGCGCGATAGCCCGGCGCCCTTCCGGTCGCGGGCCCGATGCCGTAAGGCCCGCGGGACCATCCCGAGGGTCCCTGACCGCATGATACGCCTCGAAAAGATCGGCAAGCAGAACGGCCGGCAGATCGTCTTCATCGAGGCGTCCGCCGCCCTGCAGAAGGGCGAGAAGATCGGCCTCGTCGGCCCCAACGGCGCCGGCAAGACCACCCTGTTCCGGATGATCACCGGCGAGGAGGAGCCCGACGAGGGCCAGGTCGCCACCGATCGCGGCGTCACCATCGGCTACTTCAGCCAGGACGTCGGCGAGATGTCGGGCTGCAGCGTCGTCTCGGCGGTGATGGACGGCGCCGGCCCGGTCAGCGCCGTCGGCCTGGAGATGAAGGCGCTGGAGGCGGCGTTCTCCGATCCCGACCGGGCCGACGAGATGGACGCGCTGATCGCCCGCTACGGCGAGGTCCAGGCGCGCTTCGAGGAGCTCGACGGCTACGCGCTCGAAGGCCGGGCCTACGAGGTGCTGGCCGGCCTGAGCTTCTCCCAGGAGATGATGGACGGGGACGTCGGCAAGCTGTCCGGCGGCTGGAAGATGCGCGTGGCGCTTGCCCGCATCCTGCTGATGAACCCGGACGTGATGCTCCTCGACGAGCCCTCCAACCACCTCGACATCGAGAGCCTGATCTGGCTCGAATCCTTCCTCAAGGGGTTCGAGGGCGCGCTGCTGATGACCTCGCACGACCGCGAGTTCATGAACCGCATCGTCGGCAAGGTGATCGAGATCGACGGCGGCACGCTGACCACCTTCTCGGGCGACTACGCCTTCTACGAGCAGCAGCGCGCACTCAACGAGAGCCAGCAGCAGGCGCAGTTCGAGCGCCAGCAGGCGATGCTCGCCAAGGAGATCAAGTTCATCGAGCGCTTCAAGGCGCGGGCGAGCCACGCCGCCCAGGTGCAGAGCCGGGTGAAGAAGCTCGACAAGATCGAGCGCGTCGAGCCGCCGAAGCGGCGCCAATCGGTGGCGTTCGAGTTCCAGCCGGCGCCGCGCTCGGGCGACGACGTCGTGATGCTGAAGGGCGTGCACAAGCGCTACGGCAGCCGCACGATCTACCAAAACCTCGATTTCGGCATCCGCCGGCGCGAGCGCTGGTGCGTGATGGGGGTCAACGGCGCCGGCAAGTCGACGCTGCTGAAGCTCGTGACGGGCTCGGCCCAGCCCGACGACGGCACGGTGGCGGTCGGCGGCAGCGTCAAGCTCGGCTACTTCGCCCAGCACGCCATGGACCTGCTCGACGGCGACCTCACCGTGTTCCAGGACCTGGAGAGCACCTTCCCGCAGGCCGGCCAGGGCTCCCTGCGCGCGCTCGCCGGCTGCTTCGGGTTCTCGGGCGACGACGTCGAGAAGCGCTGCCGGGTGCTCTCGGGCGGCGAGAAGGCGCGGCTGGTGATGGCCAAGATGCTGTTCGACCCGCCGAACTTCCTGGTGCTCGACGAGCCGACCAACCACCTCGACATCGGCACCAAGGCGATGCTGATCGACGCGCTCTCCGCTTACGAGGGCACGATGCTGTTCGTGAGCCACGACCGCCACTTCCTGGCCGCGCTCTCGAACCGGGTGCTCGAGCTCACGCCCGACGGCATCCACCAGTACGGCGGCGGCTACACCGAGTACGTCGCCCGCACGGGCCAGGAGGCGCCCGGCCTGCGCAGCTGAGCACGGGACCGGAGCGCGGCACGAGCTGCGGCGCCTCGACCGCATCCGCGACGTCCCGCGCCGCCCTGGCGACGGCTGCAGGGTGGCGGCCATCGCCCCCGATCGCCGCATGCGCGAGTGCCGAACCGCGCCCCCGCCGGCCGGTCGAGCCGGCACGATTCCCGAGCGGGATCGCGCCGCTTCGGCATGCGAGGTCTGCGTGGGCGGCCGGGCCGAGCCCATCGGCCCGCCGGGTCGGCGAGCGGGACGGGCGCCCCCCGTGGCTGTGGCGCCGGTGCCACCGTCCCCCGAACCAACGCGACGACCGGCCATCACGCTTTGACGCGCGGCCGGGATCGGTTTACAGCGTTTCACTAGGGCTTAAGCAAGAACCGTGCCTATAGCGTAATAACGCGGGGCGCGGCCTGTTCACCGAAGAGGACCGAGGCCACGCGATGAGTTTGCTGCAACGGCTGGAAATGCGCCAGGGCCAGTCCCTGGTGATGACACCGCAGCTTCTGCAAGCGATCAAGCTTCTCCAACTCTCCCAGCTCGATCTCGCGGCCTACGTCGATGCCGAGCTGGAGCGCAACCCGCTCCTGGAGCGCGCCGAGGCCGAGCCGTCCGAGGGGCCGGCCGAGGGCGCGGAACCCGCCGCCGAGACCTTCGAGGGCGCCGCCGAGTGGACCGCCGCCGAGGTCGACCCGGGCCGCGGCGAGATCGACGGCGATTTCGACGCCCGCCTCGACAACGTCTACCCCGACGACGCGCCGAGCCCGATCCGCGAGGCGGCCACCGGCGACATGCTCTCGCTGACGCCCGCGCCCTACGGCAGCACCGGCGGCAGCTTCGATTCGGAGGCGCCGGACTTCGAGGCGACGCTCACCGTCGAGACCTCCCTGCGCGAGCATCTCGGCCGCCAGCTCGACCTCGCCACCCGCGACGCCACCGACCGGCTGATCGGCGGCTTCCTGATCGATGCGGTGGACGAGGCCGGATACCTGCGCGAATCGATCGACGCGGTGGCCGAGCGCCTCGGCGCCTCCCTCGACCGGGTGGCGGGCGTGCTCAAGCTCGTCCAGAGCTTCGATCCGGCCGGCATCGCCGCGCGCGACCTCGCCGAGTGCCTGGCTATCCAGCTGCGCGAGCAGAACCGGTTCGACCCGGCGATGCAGGCGCTGGTCTCCCGCCTCGACCTCGTGGCCAAGCGCGATTTCTCGGCGCTGCGGCGCCTGTGCGGTGTCGACGACGAGGACCTCGTCGAGATGCTGGCCGAGATCCGCCGGCTCGACCCCAAGCCCGGGCGGGCCTTCGGCTCCAGCGGCGTCGAGGTGCTGATCCCCGACGTGTTCGTGCGCGCGGCCCCCGACGGCTCCTGGCTGGTGGAGCTGAACGGCGAGGCGCTGCCGCGGGTGCTGGTCAACCAGAGCTACTACGCCCGCGTGGTCCGGGGTGCGAAGGCCGAGGGGGACAAGGCCTTCCTCTCCGAGGCCCTGCAGACCGCGAACTGGCTCACCCGGAGCCTGGAGCAGCGCGCGCGCACGATCCTCAAGGTCGCCACCGAGATCGTGCGCCAGCAGGACGGGTTCTTCGTCCACGGCGTCGCGCACCTGCGGCCGCTGAACCTGAAGACGGTCGCCGAGGCGATCGGGATGCACGAATCCACCGTCTCGCGCGTCACCTCCAACAAGGCGATCGGCACCAGCCGCGGCACCCTGGAGATGAAGTACTTCTTCACCGCCGCGATCCCGGGCGCGGCGGGCACCGCCGCGCATTCCTCGGAAGCCGTGCGCCACCGCATCAAGCAGCTCGTCGACGGCGAGACCTCGGACGACGTGCTCTCCGACGACGCCCTGGTGCAGAAGCTGCGCGGCGAGGGCGTCGACATCGCCCGCCGCACGGTGGCGAAGTACCGGGAATCGCTGCGGATCCCGTCCTCGATCGAGCGCCGGCGCGAGCGCTATGCGCAGGGCGGGATGCAGCCCGGGGCGATGATGGCGCGCTGAGAGCCCGCGAACCGGTCGCGTGCGCCGTCCGCGGCGGCCTATAGCCTGGATCCGAGGCTCGAACCGGGAACGGATCCGGACATGATTGGTTGTGCGCAAGCAAGTTCAGGAGACGTTGCATGCTCGCGAGCCCGGTTCACTACAATCCTGACGTCGAGACCGTGACCGTCGAGGAAGGGCGGACGATCGACAAGCTCAACGAGACCTTCGACACCATCCTCAAGACGGTGGCCGAGGATTCCGGGCACGCGGTGCGCTCCGTCCACGCCAAGGCGCACGGCATCCTCGAGGGCGTGCTCAGGATCGACGCGGACCTGCCGCCCGAGCTGGCGCAGGGTCTGTTCGCCACGCCCGGCGAGCACAAGGTCTACCTGCGGCTCTCGACGAACGCGGGCGACATCCTGCCCGACGCCGTCTCGCTGCCGCGCGGCCTCGCCCTGAAGGTGCTCGACGTCGCGGGCGAGCGGCTGCCCGACGCCGAGGGCACCACGCAGAACTTCATCTTCGTCAACGGCACGGTGTTCCAGGCGCCGAACGCCGACAAGTTCCTGGGCAGCCTGAAGCTGCTCGCCGGCACCACCGACCGGGCCGAGGGCCTGAAGGTCGCCGCCTCCACCGTGCTGCGCGGGGTCAACAAGGCGCTGCACGCGGTCGGCATCGACAGCCCGACCATCGGCGCGCTCGGCGGCGCACCGAACGTCGATCCGCTCGGCGAGACCTACTACAGCGTCACCCCGTTCCGGTACGGCGACCACATCGCGAAGTTCTCGGTCGCCCCCGTCGCCCCGGCGCTGACCGCGCTCACCGGCACCGAGATCGACGCCTCGGGGCGACCGAACGCGATCCGCGAGACGGTCCAGTCCGAGATGTGGGGCATCGAGGGCGTGTGGGAGTTCCGGGTCCAGCTCTGCCGCGACCTCGAACGCCAGCCGGTGGAGGATCCGACGGTGGAGTGGGACGAGGCGGAGGCGCCGTTCCAGCGGGTCGGCCTGATCACCGTCCGGCCGCAGGACAGCTGGGAGCCGGGCCGGGTGCAGGCGGTCGACGAGGGCATGCGCTTCAGCGTCTGGACCGGGCTCGCCGCGCACCGGCCGCTCGGCAACATCAACCGGGCGCGCAACGCGCCCTACAAGCACTCGGCCGCGTTCCGCGAGCGCTTCAACGGCTGCCCGATCCACGAGCCGGCCGGCGGCGACCGAGCGGGCGGGTGACGCGCCGGCAGTCGAGGCCGGTGCGCGCTCGGGCGCCGCGGCTTCGGGTTCGCCCCGGGGTCGCGGCCGTCGCCGGAGGGGCCGGTCCTCTCCGTTGACTTCCCCTGCGCCGGCTCCTTAACTCCGTCCCCCGCCGCGACGGCGGGTCGGCGTTCCGCCGAAGCCCGCGGGCCTCGATCCGCGGGCAAGAGACCAGGGTCAACCAAACCGGAGGATACATGGGGTCATTGCGCGTCACGGGCCACGGCCTGGACCTCGGCGAAGCCCTCAGGGGCCGGGTCGACGAGCGGATGGCGGCGACCCTGTCCAAGTATCTCGACGGGCACATGAACGACTCGAGCACCGGCCACGTCACGCTCCGGCGCGACGGCACCGCCTACCGCACCGACTGCGTGCTGCACCTCGTCTCCGGGCTCACCATCGAGGCGTCGTCCACCGCGCACGACGCCCGCGCCAGCTTCGAGCAGACCGCCGACCGGCTGGAGAAGCGCCTGCGCCGCTACAAGCACCGGCTCAAGGAGCACGCCCAAGGGCCGAACGGGGGCCCGAACGGCGCCGCGGTCGAGGCGGCCTATGCGGTCTTCGCCGCGCCGGAGGAGGACGAGGACGAGCCCGACGACGGCTCGAACCATCCGCCGATCGTGGCCGAGAGCACCAAGACCCTCAAGCGCCACTCGGTGAGCGAGGCGGTCACCGCGCTGGACCTCACCGGCGCCCCGGTGATCGTCTTCGTCCATGCTGGCACCGGCCGCATCAACGTCGTATACCGGCGCAGCGACGGCGCGATCGGCTGGGTCGACCCGCCGAGCGCCGCGGCCTGAGCCGAGGGAGCCGGAACCGGCCCGTCGGCGCGGGGATTGATGTTTTCGGGGCTGGGCCGCGCGGACAACGCGGCGCGCCCCCTCTTCATGGGGGCGGGGCCCCCATGGCTTTCGATCGGACGGGCGGTCCTTCAATGCCGATGCTGGAATTCCTCGATCCGGATTCCGTGGTGCCCTCGCTCCGCGCCCGGGCCAAGAAGCAGGTGCTGCAGGACCTCGCCGCCCAGGCCGTCCGCCGCCTGCCGGCGCTCGACGCCCGCGACGTCTACGAGACCCTGCTCCAGCGCGAGCGCCTCGGCTCCACCGGCATCGGCGACGGCGTCGCGATCCCGCACGGCAAGCTGCCGGGGCTCGACCGGCTGTTCGGGCTCGTCGCCCGCCTCGACCGCCCGGTCGACTTCGAGTCCCTTGACGGCCGCCCGGTCGACTTCGCCTTCCTGCTGCTCGCCCCCGAGGGCGCGGGCGCCGACCACCTGAAGGCGCTCGCCCAGGTCGCGCGCATCCTGCGCGAGCCGGGAATCCTCGACCGGATCCGCGCGGCCCGCGACGGGCACGCCCTCTACGCGCTGCTCACCCACACCTCGGCCTCGCAGGCCGCATGAGCGGGCCTCGCATCCTGCGCCGGGCCGCGCTCGCGGCGTTCCTCGCCATGCCCGCGGCGGCCGCGGCGCAGCAGGGCGCGGCCGACGGCACCTGCGCCCGCGACGTGCTCGTCGCCCAATCGATGCAGCGGCAGGCGCTCGACCAGCTCGAGCAGGCCGACGGCGACGACGCCAAGGCCTGCCGGATCTGGCGCCGCCACGTGGACACCATGCGCCGCGTCGCCGGCGTCTACGGTCGCTGCCTCTCGGGCTTCGAGCGCGGCGCCCGGCTGACCCAGGTCCAGGACTCCGAGAAGGAATTCTCCGCCGCGATCAAGGCCCGCTGCCGCGGGTGATCGTGAAGGGGGGTGGAGGCCGGTTCCTATCGGCCCGGCCCCGTGCCGTCGTTTCGCTCCCGGCTCTCATCCCTGCAACCGAAGCGGCGACGCCTCTTCCCTCCCCCGTCCCCAAGTCGGGCCTGCCCGACTTGGGCACACAGGGTGCGGATCTCGGGCAAGCCCGAGATCCGTCGGGGGGAGGGAAGAGCGCGATGTTTCGCGCGCGTCCTGGTCATCGCGCACGCTGTGGCAACTGCTGCGAAAGATTTCCCAAGCAAGCCGTGCGTGATCGCAAAGCTCGTCGCCGTCGTTAGCCGCCGACACGATGTTCTCGCAAAATATAAAGTGGAACGCTTCGCGCCACGAAGGAATTGAAGGGGACCAACAGTAGAGGAAACCGCCTTGCAACGCTATCTGACCGCCATCGCGCTCGTCACCCTTCTCGGTACGGGCACCGTGTCCGCACAGACCACGACGACGGGCAACCCCGCTCCGGACGCCAAGTCCAGCGAGAAGTCCGGTGGCCAGGAAGCCGTCACGCGTCCGAACACCGACCGGCCCGACGCCGGCAAGCCCGCCACCGCCAACGCGGCCGCGCATGCCAAGCTGGAGGAAGGCGCCAACAGCTTCACGGAAGCCCAGACGCACAAGCGTCTCGAGGATGCCGGCTACAAGGACGTCCGCGGCCTGATGAAGGACGACAAGGGCATCTGGCGCGGCGACGCGATGCTGAACGGCAAGCCGGTCAAGGTCGGCGTCGACTTCAAGGGCAACGTCGCCGCGCAGTGATCGCCGTCCCCGGACGGCTGAGGCGCAGGCACGCAATTCCCACGACATCCAGGATTTGACCATGGCTCAGCAAACCATCACGGCGCTCTACGACGATTACGACGCGGCCAGCACCGCGGTGTCCCGCCTCGAGGCGGCCGGCATCTCGCACGGCGACATCAGCGTCGTCAGCAACAACGAGGGCGACCGGCATGCCGGCCGGCTCGGCACGGGCGACCATGCCGAGACCGCCCACAAGGCCGAGACGGGAGCTGGGACCGGCGCCTCGCTCGGCACGGTGGTCGGCGGCGCGACCGGCCTCCTCACCGGCCTCGGCCTGCTCGCCATCCCCGGCGTCGGGCCGGTCGTGGCGGCCGGCTGGCTGGTCGCGACCCTGACGGGCGCCGGCATCGGCGCGGCCGCGGGCGGCCTCGTCGGCGCGCTCACCGGCGCCGGGATCAGCGAGAACGACGCCCACACCTACAACGAGGGCATCCGCCGCGGCGGCACCCTGGTGACGGTGCGTACGGACGACGCCCACGCCACGACGGCGATGGACATCCTCGAGCAGCACGGCTCGGTCAACGTCGACGAGCGGTCGCAGAGCTGGCGGTCCGAGGGCTGGAGCGGCCCGGCGCTGACCGCGACCGACCCGTCCGGCGCGACGGCGAGCCAGGGCGTTCCTTCGGGCGCGGCCGCCCGCCCCGGCGTGCGCACCTACCCCGCCAAGCCGCTCTGAGCGACGCTCAGCCTTCGATCGGCCCGTCGCCTCGGCGACGGTGCCCCCGATCAGCCCTGCGATGCCCCGGCACGCAGGGCTTTTTCATGAGGTGGGGCCGGCGAGCGGCGCGGGCGGCCTACTGCAGATCGCGCAGCAGCGGCTCGGCGACCATCCGCACCGGCGCCTTCACCGGCTTGCCGCGGCCGATCAGGATCGCGACGCGCGAGCTTTCCGGGTCGGTCTCGAAGCGGGTGCGGACCCAGGCGACCAGGAACTTCAGGTATTCGGACGCCAGCAGCTTGGTCGCCGAGGGGCTGTGCCACCAATCGGCGGCGTCGAAGCCTTCGGCGATCACCGGATGGGGCACGATCCGGTCGGCGCCCTGGAGCGCGTGGTCGAGCTCGATCAGGGTCCGCGGCATGTGGTAGTTCGAGGTCACCACCGCGACGGTGCTGAAGCGGTTGTGGCGCATCCAGCGCCGGGTCTCGATGGCGTTGCCGATGGTGTTGCGCGCGCGGTAGTCGAGGTCGACGCAGCAATCGATCCAGTGGCGCTGCGTCGGGTTGAGCCGGGCGATCTCGTCGCGGCTGGTGCGTTCGTTGACGCCGGTGATCAGCAGGCGCCGGCCGTAGCCGCCGGCCAGCAGGTCGATCGCGTCGCCGATGCGCTGGGCGCCGCCGGTCAGCGCGACGATCCCGTCGGCACGGCCCTGCGGCACCCGCTCGCTGCGGTCGAGCGCGGCGACGAAGGCGAGGAAGCCGGAGAGCAGCGCGACCGCGCCGAGGCCGGCGAGGCCGAGGATCGTCAGCGCCACCGGGCCGACGGGCCGCGCGGCGGGCGCGGCCGCCGGCATCGCCCTCGGGCGGGCGTCCCAGGCCCAGCCCGTGAGCTCGGCGCCGGGGCCGGCCTGTCTCGGATCGAAGGCGCGCGCCATACGCGTGGTCATGCTCCGGGAGAATAGCGCCGATTGCGGCGGGGCGGAGGCGGCATTTGCGGACGCAAAGCCTTTCCGGAGGGTTAACGCACGGCCAAGCACTTCCGATCACGGGGATTTTCGGAACCGTTCGTCCCCGATGCCCGACGGGGCGCGGTGCCGGACCGGCCGGACGCGCGACTCAGGCCAGGAACCGCCGCACGGTCAGCCGGGAGATCACGGCGGTGACGAGCGAGGCGATGACGCCGATCGCCATCACGCTGGCATAGCCGCGCCAGCCGATGTGGAAGGCGCCGAACAAAGCCTCGACCTCGTCGCCCGCCGGCCCCGAGCGCCAGGTGCGGGCGAGCAGCCCGGCCAGCGCGAAGGCGGCGAGCGCCGCGGCCGAGCCGATGATCCCGCCGCGCAGCCCCAGCCCGAAGAAGCGGCGCTGGAAGGCGCGGGCGATGAAGTCGTCGTCGGCGCCGACGAAGTGGAGCACCTCCACCACCTCGCGGTTTCCGGCCATGGCGCCGCGGGTGGCGAACGCCACCGCGAGGCCCGTGGCGACCAGCACCAGCGCGACGATGCCGACGCCGATGCCGACGAAGGTGTTGGCCGCGGTCGAGAGCCGCTGCAGCCAGAGCGCGTGGTCGTCGAGGCTGGCGACCCCCGGCATCGCCTCGGCGAGGCCGGCGCGCAGGTGCTTGAGGTCGGGGGACTGGTCGCCGAGCTTCAGGGTGATCAGGCGCGGCACCGGCAGGTCGGAGAGGTCGAGGCCGCTGCCGAGCCAGGGCTCGAGCAGGCGCTCGGCCTCCGCCTTGGAGAACACCCGCGTCGCGGCGATGCCGGGCTCGGCCTTGGCGATGGCGTCGGCCCGGGCGATGTCGGCGTCGAGGTCGCGGCCGGGGGCCGGGCGTACCTGGATCGTCACCTCCTGCGCCACGGTGCCCTGCCACTGGCCGGCGCTCGACGCGACGATCTCGGCCGCGCCCGCGCACAGGCCCGCGAGGAAGGTGAGGATGGCGATGACGGCGGCGAGCGAGCGGCTCGCGGCCGAATCGGTCGGGACCAGGGGCGCGTTGCGCCGCAGGGTCGGGGGCAGCGCCGGATCGACCGCGGCCCTGTCCGGGGCCGTCCTGGCGGCCTGGCTGCGTTCGCGGGTCGTGTCCATCAGCCTTCGATCCGCAGGCGGCCGTCGCCGATCACCATCCGGCGGGCATCGACCGAGTCCATGATCCCGAAATCGTGGGTGGCGATGATCACCGAGGTGCCGAGCTTGTTCAGCTCGAGGAAGAGCCGCAGCAGGCGGCGCCCGAGGCTCGGGTCGACGTTGCCGGTCGGCTCGTCGGCGAGCAGCAGGTCGGGCCGGGCGATGAGCGCCCGGGCGATGGCCGCGCGCTGCTTCTCGCCGCCCGAGAGCAGCGGCGGCAGCACGTGCATGCGCTCGCCGAGGCCGACCCAGCGCAGCAGCTCAACGACCTCGGCCCGGTAGCTGGTCTCGGCCCGGCCCTGGACGCGCAGCGGCAGCGCCACGTTCTCGTAGGTCGTGAGGTGGTCGAGCAGGCGGAAATCCTGGAACACCACGCCCATGCGGCGGCGCAGGCCGGTGAGCGACGCGCTGGAGATGCCGCTGACCTCGTTGCCGAACACCGAGACCAGCCCGCGGGTCGGACGCACCGAGAGCAGGATCAGCCGCAGCAGCGTCGTCTTGCCGGCCCCCGACGGCCCGGTGAGGAACTGGAACGAGTGCGGCTGGATGCGGAAGCTCACGTCGGACAGCACCTCCGGCCCGAGGCCGTAGCGCATGCCGACGTTCTCGAACTGGACCACAGGCCCTTCCGCCCCGGAGAGCAGGCTTTTCGTCGTCGCCGTTTCGCGCAAGGGCCCGTTCGCTCCCGTTCCGTCCCGGTCCATGCCGTCCGCACCGGGATGACCGCCGCGCATGGCCATTTCAAGCCGGCTCCGGGCGGTTTCACCGGAGCTTAACCCTAACCGAAGACGATCGCCCAAGGGTTTTCGCCGCAGGTCCCGCCCGGCTGCCCCCGCCAACGAGCGTGCCGCGTATGCTGATCGTCTGCCCGACCTGCGCCAGCGAATATCGCATCGAGACCGCCCGCGTCGGCACCGAGGGGCGTTCGGTGCGCTGCGCCGCCTGCCGCGAGACCTGGTTCGTGTCGCCGGCCGAGGTGATCGCCGCCCACGAGGCCGAGCTGCAGGCCGCCAGCCCCGGCGCCGACGAGACGGTCTCCGAGGATGCCTGGGCCGAGGCCTCCGCCGCGGTGCGCAGCGCCGCGACGGCCGACACCATCGACAACGTCCCCGCACCGCCGCGCGGCACGCGGGCGAAGAAGGCCAAGCTCGGCTACAAGCCGCTCGGCCGGAACCAGGGCAAGGGCGGGATCGCCGGGCTGTCGCCGGCCCTGGCCGCCTGCCTCGTGGTTTTGGCCGCGATCCCGCTCGCCTGCCTCGCCCGCGTGCCGGTGGTGCAGGCGCTGCCGCAGGCGGCCGGGCTGTTCGCCCGCATCGGCCTGCCGGTGAACCTGCGCGGCCTCGAGATCCGGGACGTCGCCGCGGTCCGCACCCCGGCCGACGGCGAGAAGCCGGCCGAGCTCGCGGTCGAGGGCGACCTCGTCGGCATCGCCCGCGGCGGGGTGCTGGTGCCGCCGATCAGCGTCGTGATGCGCGACGCCGCCGCGGGCGTCGTGAGGACCTACACCATCGCCCCGCCGCGCAGCCGGCTGGCGCAGGGCGAGACCGCGCGATTCGCCGGCCGGTTTTCCGATCCGCCCGAGCAGGGCCGCGGCATCGAGGTCCGGTTCTCGGATGCGGGCAAGCCGGAGTCGGGCAGGCCGGAGACGGCCAGACCCGAGACGGCGAAAGCGGAGTAGGTCGCGGGCGACCGCGCCGCCGTCGATTTTCCGCCGGCGGGCCGTGGCCGGACGGCGCCGGAATAGGGTATGGAGGCGCATGACCACGCCCTCCCGACGCGTCCGCGTCCTCTTCGACGAAGCCACCATCGCCACGCGCAACGAGGCGTTGGCCCGCGAGATCAAGGCGGCCGCCCCGCAGAACCTGCTCGTGGTGGCGGTGCTGAAGGGCAGCTTCATGTTCGCCGCCGACCTGCTGCGGGCCCTGCACCGGGTCGGGCTGTCGCCGCAGGTCGAGTTCGTGCACCTGTCGAGCTACCGCACCGGCACGATCTCCTCCGGCCAGGTCGAGATCCTGCGCGACGTCCAGAGCGAGGTGCGCGGCCGCGACGTGCTGCTCGTCGACGACATCCTCGAATCCGGCCGCACGGTGGTCTTCGCCAAGGACCTGCTGATGGCCCGCGGCGCCTCGCGCGTCCTCACCGCGGTGCTGCTCGAGAAGCCGGGCAAGCGCGCGGTGCAGATCGACGCCGACTTCGTCGGCTTCACCTGCCCCGACGCCTTCGTCGTCGGCTACGGCATGGATGCGGCCCACGCCTTCCGCCAGCTCCCCTTCGTCGGCGTCGTCGACTACGACAGCCAAGATCCGGACCTGTTCGGCGGGGCCTGAACCGCGTTTCGGGACGCGGCATTTTCGCAACCCTCCGGCACTTCCAGGCTTTTCGTCCTCAAATGTCTTGACAGGACGGCCGATGTTTAGACGATCTCTAGACGTGTCCGGGCCGGACGGCCTTCCCTCGGTGGATCGAATACAGGCGACATGGCGCGCATCCTTCTGGTGGATGACGAAGAGACGGTCCGCGGCTTCCTCAAGCGAGGCCTCGAGATCGACGGCCATGCCGTGGTCACGGCGATCGACGGCAGCGACGGCCTCGACCGGCTGAACGAATCCGACGGCGCCTTCGACCTGATGCTCACCGACATCCGCATGCCGCTGATGGACGGCATCGCGCTGGCGCTCGCGGCCAAGCGCGACTTCCCCGACCTGACCATCCTGCTGATGACCGGCTTCGCCGACCAGCGCGAGCGCGCGCGCGGCCTCGACGCCATCGTCACCGACGTGCTGACGAAGCCGTTCTCGCTGGCGGACCTGCGCGCCACGGTGAGCCGGGCGCTCGCGGCCTGAGACGACGTTCGGTCGATCCACGAGCGATCGCACGCCTCTTCCCTCCCCCTTAAGCGGGGGAGGGTGGGCCTCGCGTCAGCGAGGGTCGGGAGAGGGGAGCGCCGTATCCGGAAATGCCGCTCCCCTCTCCCGACCCGCTGCGCGGGCCACCCTCCCCCGCTTAAGGGGGGAGGGGGCAGCCCCTCCTCACACCACCAGGTTCACGATCCGCCCGGGCACGACGATGACCTTGCGGGGCGTCCGGCCTTCGAGGGCGCGCCGGACCGCCTCGTCGGCGAGCACCAGGGCCTCGACGGCCGCCGCGTCGGCGTCGCGCGGGACGGTGACGTCGGCGCGCTTCTTGCCGTTGACCTGCACCGGGAGCGCGACCGTATCCTCGACCAGCAAAGCGGGGTCGAAGCCGGGCCACGGCGCCTGCGCGACCAGCCCGTCGCGGCCGAGCACCGCCCAGCAGCTCTCGGCCAGGTGCGGCATCATCGGCGCGATCAGCTGGACCAGGATGCCGGCGGCCTCGCGGCCGGCCGCCGCCGAGGCGCCGCCGCGGAACGCGTCCTCAAGGGCGTTGGCGAGGGTGTAGACGTGGGCGACGCAGCGGTTGAAGCGCAGGCGCTCGACATCCTCGCCGAAGGCGGCGAGCGCCTTGTGCGCGGCCTTGCGCAAGGCCGCGTCGCCGCCGCCCGATCCGGTGGCCGAGACGGCGGCGTTCACCAGCCGCCACACCCGCTGCACGAAGCGGGCGGCGCCCTGCACGCCCTCCTCCGTCCAGATCACGTCGCGCTCCGGCGGCGAATCCGAGAGCATGAACCAGCGCGCGGTGTCGGCGCCGAAGGAGGCGATGATGTCGTCGGGGTCGACGACGTTCTTCTTCGACTTCGACATCTTCTCGATCGGGCCGATCGCGATGGGCGCCGAGGTTTTCACGTGGAACCCGCGGCGCTCGCCGTCTTCGGTCGAGAACCGCACCTCCGCCGGCGGCACCCAGGCGCCGGCCGCGTCCTTGTAGGTCTCGTGGACGACCATGCCCTGGGTGAACAGGCCGGCGAACGGCTCCGAGACGCCGGACCAGCCGGTCGCCTGCATCGCCCGCATGAAGAAGCGCGCGTAGAGCAGGTGCAGGATCGCGTGCTCGATGCCGCCGATATACTGGTCGACGGCGAGCCAGCGATTCACCGCCGCCGGGTCGGTCGGCCGGTCCGCGAGCCACGGCGCGGTGAACCGGGCGTAGTACCAGGACGAGTCGACGAAGGTGTCCATCGTGTCGGTCTCGCGCCGCGCCGCCGCGCCGCAGGACGGGCACGGCACGGTGCGCCAGGCGTGGTCGCGCTCCAGCGGGTTGCCGGGCTGGTCGAACGAGACCTCCTCGGGCAGCCTCACCGGCAGGTCGGCGACCGGCACCGGCACGGGGCCGCAGGCCTCGCAGTGGATGATCGGGATCGGGCAGCCCCAGTAGCGCTGGCGCGACACGCCCCAGTCGCGCAGGCGGAACTGTACCTTGCGGGCCGCGACCGGCCGGCCGGAGAGGACCTCCGCCTCCAGGCGGTTCGCCACCGCCTCGAAGGCCTCGCCCGTCGTCATGCCGTCGAGATAGCGCGAGTTGATCATCCGCCCGTCGCCGTCGAAGGCGGTGTCGGTGATGACGAAGCTGTCCTGATCCTGGTCCTCGGGGCAGACCACGGGAGTGTTGCCGAGGCCGTACTTGTTGGCGAAGTCGAGATCGCGCTGGTCGTGCGCCGGGCAGCCGAAGACGGCGCCGGTGCCGTACTCCATCAGCACGAAGTTCGCGACGTAGACCGGCAGCGTCCAGGACGGGTCGAGCGGATGGCGCACGGTGAGCCCGGTGTCGAAGCCGAGCTTCTCCGCCGTGTCGATCGCCGCCTGCGCCGTGCCCATGCGCCGGCATTCGTCGACGAAGGCCTGCAGCGCCGGGTTCGCGCCGGACAGGGCCGCCGCCACGGGATGGTCGGCGGCGATCGCCAGGAAGCGCGCGCCGAACAGGGTGTCGGGCCGGGTGGTGTAGACCTCGATCGCCTCGCCGACCCCCTCGACCGCCGTCGCGAGGGCGAACCGGACCTGCAGCCCCTGCGAGCGCCCGATCCAGTTCCGCTGCATCAGCCGGACCTTCTCCGGCCAGCGCTCGAGACCGTCGAGCGCGTCGTAGAGATCCTGCGCGAAGTCGGTGATCTTGAAGAACCACTGCGTCAGCTCGCGCTGCTCGACCGGCGCGCCCGAGCGCCAGCCGCGCCCGTCGATCACCTGCTCGTTGGCGAGCACGGTGTGGTCGACCGGGTCCCAGTTCACCTTGGCGGTGCGGCGCGTGACCAGCCCCTTGCCGAGGAAGTCGAGGAACATGCGCTGCTGGTGCTTGTAGTAGTCCGGATCGCAGGTCGCGATCTCGCGGCTCCAATCGAGCGACAGGCCCATGGATTGCAGCTGCCCGCGCATCGTCGCGATGTTGGCGTAGGTCCAGTCCCGCGGGTTGGTCTTCCGCTCGATCGCGGCGTTCTCGGCCGGCAGCCCGAAGGCGTCCCAGCCCATCGGGTGCAGCACCGCGAACCCCTTTGCCCGCTTGTAGCGCGCCACCACGTCGCCCATCGCGTAGTTCCGCACGTGGCCCATGTGGATGCGCCCCGACGGATAGGGGAACATCTCCAGCACGTAGTATTTCGGGCGGGCGTCGGCGTTGTCGGTCTCGAACAGCCGCGCCTGCGCCCAGGCCTCCTGCCAGCGCGGCTCGGAATCCTTGGCGTTGTAGCGCTCGAGGGTCTGGTGGCTGGGAGGATGGGTCATGGCGTCGTCGAAAACCGGGATCGGGCGGGGCGGACCGGGGAAGCGGCGGCGTTAGCACATTCGCGGCGGGCTCGGCCAACGGATCTGCCGGCGTGGCAATCGAGGCCGATCCATCGGCGCGTGATCCCTGTGGCGGATGCAAGCACAGATGGCTTTGCGCCGGGCGCGCGATCCCGGCATTGAGGTGCAGAATCGCCCTCACCCGCGCGGCGGCGTTGGACAGCGCCGCGGGCCCGCCCACCTTTCCCCGGCGATGGCCGGACGACCCGCCCAAAGGACTTCAATGACCGACACGCCGATCGATACGCCCCCGACCTCGGAGCCGCCGATCTCCGGCAAGCCGCCCGTCGGCGAGGCCGACGTCGCCGCGGGCCTCGCCGAGGTGCTGGCCGGGATCGCCCGGGCGAGCGAGGATTGCGCGCGGGATCCCGCCGGCATCCGCCTCATCGCCGTCTCGAAGACCGTGCCGGCCGAGGGCATCCTGCCGGCCCTCGAAGCCGGCCAGCGCCTGTTCGGCGAGAACTACGTGCAGGAATCGCGCGCCAAGTGGCCCGCGCTCAAGGACCGCTACCCGGACGTGGAGCTCCACCTCGTCGGGCCGCTGCAATCGAACAAGGCGCGCGAGGCGGTCGAGCTGTTCGACGTGATCCATTCGCTGGACCGGCTGTCCCTGGCCGCGGCGCTGGCCAAGGAGATCGCCCGCACGGGGCGCACGCCGAAGCTGCTGATCCAGGTCAACACCGGGGACGAGCCGCAGAAGGGCGGCGTCTCGCCCGACGCCCTCGACGTCCTGCTCGCCGAATGCGTCGGCACCCACGGGCTGGCGATCCAGGGGCTGATGTGCGTGCCGCCGGTGGAGGACCCGCCCTCGGCCCACTTCGCCCTGCTCGCCGCGCTCGCCCGGCGGCACAACTTGCCGATCCTCTCGATGGGCATGAGCGCCGATTACCCGGCCGCGATCCAGATGGGCGCGACCCATGTCCGGGTCGGCACGTCGATCTTCGGGGCGCGGACGCGGAAGGCCTGATCCGCGCCGGGCCGTGTCGTGGCCGGTAACGACGACGGAAGGTTGCCCGGGCGAGCCGGCGGACCCTGCGGTCGCAGGGCGAAATCCGCCGCCGTCACGGACCGCCCGGAGGCTCGCCCGGCGCGGCAAGGCCCGTGCGAAGCAGGACGATGCCGGTGATGATCGCAAGGAAGGACGTGGTGGGGGAAGTAGGACTCGAACCTACGAAGCTTACGCAGCGGATTTACAGTCCGCCCCCTTTGCCGCTCGGGACATTCCCCCAAAGGACAGCCCATCGGGCCGCGCGGGCCCTTATGGTGAGGGGGGGGCGGCGTGTCAACCGTGCCGCGCGGCCGGCGGCTCAGTGCCCGGCGGTGCTCGAGAAGCCGTTGATCACCACCACGCCGGCGACGATCAGGCCGAGGCCGATCAGGGCCGGGGCGTCGAGGCCCTGGCGGAACACCAGCCAGCCGACGAGCGAGATCAGGACGATGCCGACGCCCGACCAGACCGCGTAGGCGACCCCCATTGGGATCGTCCGCAGGGTGAGCGCGAGGAAGAAGAACGCGACGCCGTAGCCCGCGACCGTGATCAGCAGCGGCACCGGCCGCGAGAACCCGGCGGAGGCCTTCAGCGCGCTGGTGCCGATCACCTCGGCGACGATCGCGATCGCCAGATAGATCCAGTTCACGGCCGCTGCACTCCCGGTTCGTCGGATCGGCGGCCCATTCAGGCGTCGTCGGCCCCGAGGACGAGGCGGAGCGACCGGGCGAGCTCGTCGCGGCGATAGGGCTTGTTGAGCACCGGGAGCTCGCCGCGGCCGATGACCTGGCCCTCGTCGAGGTCGGCGACGTAGCCCGAGGTGAGCAGGACCTTGAGGCCGGGCCGCAGGCGCTGCGCCTCGGCGGCGAGCTGCGAGCCGTTCATGCCGCCGGGCATCATCACGTCCGAGAACAGGATGTCGATGCGCTGGACGTCCTTGAGATGGGCCAGCGCCTCGGCCGCGTTGCGCGCGACGACGACCTTGTAGCGCAGCTCCTCCAGGCTCTCGACGGCCATGGTGAGGACCTGCTCGTCGTCCTCGACGAGCAGCACGGTCTCGCCCTCGCCGGCGCGGCGCAGCGGCAGCACGCCGCGCTCGCCCATGCCCGTCTCCTCGCCGGCGGGGTCGGCCGAGCGCGGGAAGCGCAGGCGGAAGGTGGTGCCGCGCCCGACCTCGGACTCGATCGCGACGAAGCCCTTGGCGCTGCGGGTGAAGCCGTAGACCTGGCTCAGGCCGAGGCCGGTGCCCTTGCCGACCTCCTTGGTGGTGAAGAACGGCTCGAACACCCGCGCCATCAGGTCCGGCGCGATGCCGCTGCCGGTGTCGGACACCGCGATCTCGACATAGGCGCCCGGCGGCACCCCCTTGTCGGCGACGGCCGCGGTGTCGAGCCGGACGTTGCGGCTGCGGACCTCGATCCGGGCGCTGCCGGTTCCCGCCTCCATCGCGTCGCGGGCGTTGACGACGAGGTTGAGGATCGCCGCCTCGAACTGGGCGGGGTCGACGCGGATCGGGTCGAGGGCGGGGTCGAGGTCGAAGGCGAGCTCGATCGCGGCGCCGGCGGCGCGCTCGGCCAGCGGCCGGAAGTCGATGAGCAGGCGGTTCGGGTTCAGCGTCTGCGGCCGCAGCATCTGCCGGCGCGAGAAGGCGAGGAGCTGCTGCGTCAGCTGCTCGCCGCGCCGGGCCGCCGTCATCGCGGCGTCGGCGAGGCGCTTGACCCGCTCGACGTTGTCGGGCTTGCGCAGGACCATGTCGAGGCCGCCGACGATGACCGTCAAGAGGTTGTTGAAGTCGTGCGCGACGCCGCCGGTGAGCTGGCCAATCGCCTCCATCTTCTGCGCCTGGCGCAGCGCCTCCTCGGTGTTGCGCTGGTCGGAGCGGTCGAGGACGATGCCGGCCATGCGGACCGGCGTGCCGTCGGCGCGGTATTCCGCCCGGCCCTTGGCCGCGATCCAGCGCACGGCCCCGTCGGGGCGCACGATCCGGTATTCGATGTCGAGCGTCCCCGCCCGCGCCGCCTGCGCGAAGGCCGCCGTCACCGCCTCCCGATCCTCCGGGTGGACGTGGGCGAGGAAGGTCTGCCGGCCCCAATGCGGGAGCGGCGCGTCGTAGCCGAAGATCGCGTCGTGGCGGGCCGACCGGCGGGCGGTATCGGTGAGGAGGTCGAGGTCCCAGGTTCCCATGCCGGCGGAATCGAGGGCGAAGGCCAGGGTCTCGCGGGCGGCCTCGACCTCGCGGGTGCGCTCGGCGACCCGCCGCTCCAGGGTCTCGTTGGCGACGCGCAAGCGCTCCTGGTCCTGTTCCCGCTCGCGGATGTGCCCGCGCGCCTGATACTGGCGCCGCCGCACCCGCAGCGCCGAGGCGACGGCGCTGATCAGGGTCTCGGCGTTGATCGGGCGCTCCAGCAGCACGACGTTGCCGAGGCGCTCCACCATGGCCGCGCCCCGCGCCGGGCGGCGCCCCGCCTGGCGCGTCGCCAGCATGATGAACGGGAAGTCCGACCAGGGCGGCTGGCGCTCGATCCAGGCCGCGAGGGCGTCCGGGTCGACCTCGGCCAGCGCCTCCTCGGTGACGATCGCCGAGCCGGCCGAGGCCTCGAGGCCGGCGAGCCACGCGGCCCCGTCGGCGCAGACCGTGGCGGCGGTGCCGGACTTGGCCAGCAGCTGCTCCATCACCACCGCGTCGCGTCCGCGCGGCGCCAGGATGAGGACGCGGGTCTCGTCGGGGCCGGGCCGGCTCATTCCGCCGTGTCGCTGCGCAGCATCGCGACCTTGCCGCCGTAGGCGGGCAGGCCCGAGAGCACGCCCTCGAAGTCGGTCAGCGTCTCCCCGACCTGGATCCCGTTGCGGGAGAGCCTCAGCTCGCGGATCGTGCGCTCGTGCGCGTTGACCCGGCTCTTGACCGCCGAGAGCGCGGTGCGGACCTCGCCCTTGGCCTCGAAGTAGCGGAACAGGAGGATGCCGTCGCTGAGATAGCTCAGGTCGATGTCGGAGCGGACCTCGCCGATGACGCCGTGCTGCCCGAGAACCAGCAGGGTCGTGACGCCCTTCTGGTTCAGGTAGGTCAGCAGCTCGTGCATCTGCAGGATCAGGAACTGCTCGCCCGGCATCGCGTGGATGTAGGCGTTGAGGCTATCGACGACGACGCAGGACGCGCCGTCACGCTCCACCGCCTCGCGGACGCGGCAGGCGAACTCGCCCGGCGCCAGCTCGGCCGGATCGATCTGCGCGATGCTGAGGTCGCCGTCGGCGATGTGCGGCTGCAGGTCCATCCCGAGGATGGCCGCGCGCGCCAGCAGGGTCGCCCGGCCCTCGTCGAACAGGAAGTAGGTGGCCTTCTCGCCCCGCTCCAGGGCCGCCAGCATGCAGCGCACCGCGGTCGTGGTCTTGCCGGCCCCGGACGGCCCGAGCAGCAGCGTGTTGGTGCCGCGCACCAGCCCGCCGCCGAGCAGGAGGTCGAGGCCCGGCGCGCCGGTCGTGACCGTCACCGGCGCGAAGTCGGCGTGGTGCTCGGCGGCGATCAGGCTCGGGAACACCTCGATCCCGCCGGTCTCGAGGACGAAGTCGTGGTACCCGCCCCGCGCCTTCACGCCGCGCATCTTCAGGACGCGGAGGCGGCGCCGTCCCGCGCCGAACTCGCGCGGGGTGTGCTCCAGGAGCAGGACGCCGTGCGCGATGCTGTGGAGCTGCACGTCGGTGGTGCCGTCGTCGAGCAGGAACACCGTGCAGCCCCGCGCCGCGAAGAGCTGCTTCAGCGCCAGGATCTGGCGGCGGTAGCGCAGCGGATTCTGGGCGAGCAGCCGCAATTCGGACAGGCTGTCGAACACCACGCGGTTCGGCTGCAGCGCGTCCACCCGCTCGATGACCTCGCGGACGGTCTCGCCGAGCTCCACCTCGGAGGGGTGCAGGATCGACTGCTCGCTCTCGGGGTCGAGGCCGAGCTCGTTGACGAGCTCGTAGAGCTCGACGCCGTCGAGCGACCAGCCATGCGACGCCGCCGAGGCCCGCAGCTCCTCGGCACTCTCCGACAGGGTGACGTAGAGGCTCTTCTCGCCGTGCGCGACGCCGTCGAGCAGGAACTGTAGGGCGAGCGTGGTCTTGCCGGCGCCGGGCGTGCCCTCGAGCAGGTAGAGCCGCCCCTTCGTCAGGCCGCCGGACAGGACGTCGTCGAGCCCGGCGATCCCGGTCGACAGGGTGTCCCGGACGTAGGGTGCGACGCGCGGTGTCTGATCAGTCGTCATCGTCATCACGCAGGGTGGATCGGGCGCTCGGCCGGCGGCCCCTGAGGGAGTGCTTTGCCTCAGGAACGGCCCTGCCTCAACGCGGTAGCCGTCGATAGGTCCCGAGACCCTCGGATGGCGGGCACCGCGGCGATCGTCCGGACCGGCGCCGGATCACGCCCGGCGTCGCGGCTGCACCTATGCCGCAGCACCATCGGGCGGCGCCGGACGTTGCCCGTGACCGGATCCCGACGATCTCCCGCAAGGCCCCCATGCTTCGACTGCTCATCGCGGACGGCAACACGCGCGACGACCGCGCCCAGCACGTCGCGGTCACCGGCCGCACCTCGGCCGAATCCTACGCCGACGTCGTCCACGCCTATCGCCCGGAGGCGCAATGCCGGCTGCTCAGCCCGGCCGACGCCGACGCCGCCCTGCCCGACGGCGCGGCGCTTACCGCCTACGACGGCGTGATCTTCACCGGCTCGCCCCTGAAGGTCGGCGAGCGCAGCCCGGCGGTGACGCGCCAGTGCGACCTGATGCGCGCGGCTCTGGAGGCCGGGCTGCCGGTGTTCGGCTCGTGCTGGGGGACGCAACTGGCCGCGGTCGTCGCCGGCGGCGACGTCGGCCCCAATCCGCGCGGGCCGGAATACGGCTTCGCCCGCCGCATCACGGCGACGGCGGAAGGCCGCGGCCACCCGCTGCTGTCGGGCCGGGGCGCGGCCTGGGACGCGCCGGCGATCCATTCGGACGCGGTGATCGCGCCGCCGCCGGGCGCGCGAGTGCTGGCCGGGAACGCGCTGCTCGAGGTGCAGGCGATCGAGATCCCGCACGGCGGCGGCCTGTTCTGGGGCACGCAGTACCACCCCGAGCTCGACTTCGACGAGCTCGCGGCGATGCTGCGGGTCAGCGCCGCGGACGTGGTCGAGGCCGGCCTCGCGCCCGATGCCGCCGCGGTCTCGGCCTATGCCGCGGAGATCGCCGCGCTCCACGCGGGCGGCGCGGCGGCCGGCCCGCTCGCCTGGCGGCACGGGCTCGGCGCCGACGTCCTGGAGCCGGACCAGAGACGCCGCGAGATCGGCAATTTCCTCGACCGGCTGGTCGAGACGGGTGCCGGCGCGCCTTAGGCCGCCTCGGCCATGGCGCCCGCGTCCGGCGACACCTCGTCGGTGTGCACGTCGAACTGCATCAGGTAGGCGGTGCCGAAGCTGGTGGTGAGCGCGCAGTCCGTCGCATCGCGCCCGCGCGCCATGACGATGCGGGCGATGCGCGGCGTGTTGTGGCGAGCGTCGAACGTGTACCAGCGATCGCCGAGATAGACCTCGAACCAGGCCGAGAAATCCATCGGCGCCGGGTCCTTCGGCACGCCGATGTCGCCGAGATAGCCGGTGGCGTAGCGGGCCGGGATGTTCATGCAGCGGCACAGCGCGATCGCCAGGTGGGCGAAGTCGCGGCAGACGCCGACGCGCTGGACGTAGCCGTCATGGGCGGTGCGGGTGTTGTCGGCCAGCTGGTAGTCGAACCGCAGGTGGTTGTGGACGAAGTCGACGATCGCCTGCACGCGGGCCCAGCCCTCCGGCGTCGCGCCGAACAGCGACCAGGCGGTGGCAGAGAGCTTGTCGGTGTCGCAGTAGCGCGAGCCGAGGAGGAACGGCAGCACGTCGTCGGGCAGGTCCTGCACCGGGTGCTGGCGGGCCTGCGGCGCGAACGCGTCGGGCTCGCCGGAATCGCCGATGGTGAAGTCGGCCGACATGGTGATCCGGCCGCCCGGCGCGACGATGCGGGTGCAGACGTTGCCGAAGGCGTCGACGTGCTGCGTCGCCGGCACCGGCGGATCGAAGGCGATGACCTCGGGCGTGACGAGGTCGGCCCGGCGCTCCGGCCGCACGTTCAGCAGCAGGTTCATCGGGGTCGGGCCGAAGGTGTTGAAGGCGATGGTGAAACCGGTCTGGACGAGCATCGTAGATCCGTGGAAGCCGCGCGTGGTGTCGCAGGTAGGGTCGCAGGTAGCCGTTGAACACCGAGCCGATACGCGAGGTTCCGCAGATCAGGCGTGCTTCCGGCGCAGGTTCTGCCCAGATTAAAGGCAGTCTTCATCGCTCGAGCCGCCGACGTTGCTGCCGGTCGACAGACCTCGTCATCCGCAGACGAAGGTGTCGGCCCGGGCTCGAGCCTCGGCACGGGTCCGATCCGGCCGGCCCGCGCGCCGAAGCTCCGGACGCCCGGGACGCGCAGTCGGCCCGATTTCCGTGCCGGCCCGCCGACTGGCTCTGATGATGCATCCGGGGCGGGGCATCGACCCATCGGCCCCTCGGGATGTCATGACCGTTCCTCCGCATTCCCCCAGGCCCGTCGGGGCGATCCTTCGCGGCGCCGGGGCCGACGCCCGCCCCGCGCCGGGCCGCAGGTCCCGCGCATGAGCGAGGCGATCGCCTGGGCGGAGCGCCGCCGCATCGCCGAGCAGGCGCGCGGCGAGCGGGCATGGTCGCTGTGGGGGCCGTATCTCAGCGAGCGGCAATGGGGCACCGTGCGCGAGGATTACAGCCGCGACGGCAACGCGTGGCGCTCGCTCACCCACGAGGAGGCCCGCTCGCGCGCCTACCGCTGGGGCGAGGACGGGCTCGCGGGGATCTGCGACGAGCGCGGGCAGCTCTGCCTTGGGCTCGCCCTGTGGAACGGGCGCGACCGCATCCTGAAGGAACGCCTGTTCGGCCTGACCAACGAGGAGGGCAACCACGGCGAGGACGTCAAGGAGATCTACCACTACCTCGACGCGGTCCCGAGCCACGCCTACCTGAAGTTCCTCTACCGCTATCCGCAGGGGGCCTACCCCTACGAGGACCTCGTGCGCGAGGGGCTGCAGCGCAGCCGCGAGGTGCCGGAATACGAGATCGAGGAGACCGGCCTGTTCGAGGGGTCGCGCTTCTTCGACGTGACGGTGGAATACGCCAAGTCGGACGTCGACGACGTCCACGCCACGATCACCGCGACGAACCGCGGCGCGGACGCCGCCGACCTCCACCTCGTGCCGCAGCTCTGGTTCCGCAACACCTGGTCGTGGCGGAACGACGGTGCGCTGCCGCGGCCCCGGATCGCGCGCCATCCGGAGGGCGGCATCGCCTGCGAGCACCCGCGGCTCGGGCGCTACCGGCTGGCCTTCGAGGGCGAGCCCGAGGTGCTGTTCTGCGAGAACGACACCAACTTACGCCGGCACGCCGGCCAGCCGGAGGCCGAGGGCCCGTTCAAGGACGGGCTCCACGCCGCGATCGTCGAGGGCGACGCCGCGGCGGTCCGCCGCGACGCCGGGACCAAGCTCGGCCTGCACTACGCGCTTCGCCTCGCGCCCGGCGAGACCCGGCGGGTGCGCCTGCGGCTCTCCGCCGGGACGCGGACGCGCCCGATCGACGCCGACGACGCCGTGCGCGACCGCCGCATCGCCGAGGCGGACGCGTTCTACGACGACCTGCAGGACGGGATCGCGGATGCGGACGCGCGCGCGATCTTCCGGCAGGCCTCCGCCGGGTTGATCTGGTCGAAGCAGCTCTACGCCTACGACGTGCGGCGCTGGCTGCAGGGCGACCCGCTCCAGCCGGTGCCGCCGCGGGAGCGCGACGGCGGCCGCAACACGCAGTGGCGCCACTTCGCCGCCTCCGACGTGCTCTCGATGCCCGACAAGTGGGAATATCCGTGGTTCGCCGCCTGGGACCTCGCCTTCCACTGCCTGCCGCTGGCGCTGCTCGACCCGGACTTCGCCAAGAAGCAGCTCCTGCTGCTGACCCGCGAATGGTACATGCACCCCAACGGCCAGCTCCCGGCCTACGAGTGGGAGTTCTCCGACACCAACCCGCCGGTCCACGCCTGGGCGACCTACCGGGTGTTCGAGATCGACCGCGACCGGCGCGGCGGCCGCGGCGACCTCGCCTTCCTCGAAGGCGTCTTCCACAAGCTGCTGATCAACTTCACCTGGTGGGTGAACCGCAAGGATGCCGGCGGCCGCAACGTCTTCCAGGGCGGCTTCCTCGGGCTCGACAACGTCGGCGTGTTCGACCGCTCGCGCCCGCCGCCGGGCTTCGGCATGGTGCACCAGGCCGACGGCACCGCCTGGATGGCGATGTACGCGCTCAACATGATGCGCATCGCCCTCGAGCTCGCGCTCCACAACGACGTCTACGAGAGCACCGCCTCGAAGTTCTTCGAGCACTTCCTCCTCATCGCCGAGGCGATGACCGACATGGGCGGCGAGGGCTTCGGCCTGTGGGACGAGGAGGACGCGTTCTACTACGACGAGGTCGACATGCCCGGCGGCGGGATGCTGCCGCTGCGCGTGCGCTCGATGGTCGGGCTCGTGCCGCTGTTCGCGGTGGAGGTGATCGAGCCCTTCGTGCTCCAGCGCCTGCCGGACTTCGCCCGGCGCCTCAACTGGCTCCTGGAGAACCGCCCGCACCTCGCCTGCCTGGTCTCGCGCTGGGACGAGGGCGGCGTCGGCGACCGAAAGCTGCTGTCGCTGCTGCGCGGCCACCGGATGAAGGCGCTGCTGCGGCGCATGCTCGACGAGGCCGAGTTCCTCTCGCCCTTCGGCGTGCGCTCGCTCTCCAAGGCGCACCGCGACCAGCCCTACGTGCTCAACGAGTTCGGCGCCTCCTTCACGGTGCGCTACGACCCGGCCGATTCGACCTCGAACATGTTCGGCGGCAACTCGAACTGGCGCGGGCCGGTGTGGATGCCGACGAACTACCTGATCATCGAGGCGCTGCGCCGCTTCCACTCCTATTACGGCACCGACTTCCTGGTGGAGTTCCCGACCGGCTCGGGCGCGATGTGCACGCTGGCCGCCATCGCCGACGCCCTGCAGGAGCGCCTGATCGGCCTGTTCGCCAAGGACGCGGAGGGCCGCCGCCCGGTCCACGGCGCGCGCGCGCCGATCCCGTCGGCCGAGGGCGCCGAGGAGGCGCTGCTGTTTCACGAATTCTTCGACGGCGACACCGGCCGCGGGCTCGGCGCCTCGCACCAGACCGGCTGGACCGCGCTGATCGTCAACCTGCTGCACCACCGGGCGCAGCGCGGGGGTGCCTAGGGCATCGTCCAGCGGGGCGGGTCCCGGCGGGGCTTTCGCACGATGCGCTCCGCCCGGGATCCCTGCGTGGACGCCCGCGATTGGCGGACGCGGTCGCGGGATGTCATCATGGGCGACGCGATCGGGACAGGTTCGCAGGCACGGGCTTCACGTTGACGGGATGACGGGTCAGGCTTCGAACCACCGCGCCGCGTGGCTTCCGCAGAACGGATTCGCCGCCCGCATCGCTTCCGCGCGCCAGCTTCAGAGCTTCAGCGACCTGAGCAGCTTCGCGATCAACTTCGACGTGCTCCGCTCGGTCAAGCCCGACATCCAGATGATCGGCAGCAAGGGCAGCACCCTGTGCTTGTGGGAAACCCGCTCGTCCAGCGGCTTCATCAGCAAGCCCAGGGTCGATTCCGACATGATGACGGTCCGGTTCATCGCGAACGGGCACATCACCTACCGCAATCGTGCGGGCAGGACGCGCGGCACGCCGAAACATGCGACCCTCGTCGGCTTCGAGGAGGTCGGCGAGATCCAGGCCTCGCAGGCCTTCAACGCGATCAACGGCACGATCACGTTCGAAGCGCTCGCGGCCGCCAACGCCGCGCTGACGGGCGGACAGCACGGCGTGCCGTCCTTCGAGCCGATCGCCGATGTCTCGACGCCGGGCATGATCGCCCTGTTCCACATGATGCGGCAGGTGCAGCGCCGCGGGCAGGCGTCGGATCGCGGCGGCGACATCGCGTTTCCGCTGATCCAGGAGATCCTTAGCTATCAGCTGCTGTCCGTCTGGCCGAAGCGCGCGCGCATGGCACCGGCCCCGGCGACGGACGCCTCCGCGTCGCGCTTCGGCATCGCTCTCGAGTTCATCGAGGCGAACCTCTCGCGGCCCATGACCCTGTCGCTCATCGCGACGGCGGCCGGGCTCAGCGTCCGCTCCCTCCAGAGCCAGTTCCGTCAACGGATGGGGCAGACGGCGATCGCGTTCATCACCGAGCGGCGGCTCGCGCGCACCCACGAGGACCTGACCTCCGCCTTCGATCCCGAGATCACGATCGCGGAGATCGCCCGGCGGTGGGGCTTCGTGCACATGAGCGACTTCGGGCAACGCTACAGGCGTGCCTATGGGCGCACGCCCTCCGAGGCACGGCGCGATGCCGGCCCGTGGGACTGACCCCGCGCCCGCCTCACGGCGCCCACTGCCAGAACACCGAGCTTTTGAACGAGAATACGGTCTCGCCGCGCTGGTTGACGCCGACGTTGTCGGCGAAGGCGAGGCCCCAGCCGGGGCGGGAGGCGGAGGCGCGCTTGTCGGTGAGCGTCGTGGCGTAGCGCACGGTGTCGCCGGCATAGACGGGCTTCAGCCAGCGCATGTCGCGAAAACCCGGCGACGGGCCGGTGGTCGGCGCCTGCCCGTGGGCGGCGGTGTGGGCGTGGTCGCGGGCGCGGGTCGCGAGCAGCCGCTTCATGTAGGCCGCGGCCGTGTGCCAGCCCGAGGCGCACAGGCCGCCGAAATGCGTCGCCTTGGCGGCCTCGGGATCGGTGTGGAACACCTGCGGGTCGTAGGCGCGGCCGAAGGCCAGGATCGCCTCGGCCGGGAAGGCGTAGGCGCCGAGATCGCGGGTCGCGCCGATCGCCGCGTCCTTCAGGAACGGCAGGATCTCGGCGTCGTCCGGCTCGACCACCGCGGGCGGGACGCCGGTCTCGACGATCCGCGGCGGCGCCGGCTCGGCCCCGCGCCGGGCGAGCATCACGGTGAAGGCCTGGGTCATCACCGCCTCGCCGCGGCCGTTCTCCAGGGTGAGCAGGCAGGCGGCGAAGCCCCGGTCGGGCTTCGAGGCCGAGGCGCGGGTCTCGTCGACGCGCAGGGTGGCGGAGAGCGTATCGCCCGGCAGCACCGGCTTCAGCCAGCGCAGCTCGGCGATGCCGGGCGATCCGAGCGAGGAGTGCCCGCCCATCGGCCCGGCCTGCAGCAGCCGCATGCCGAGGGAGGCCGTGTGCCAGCCCGACGCGATCAGCCGCCCGGCGAAGGTCGTCTCCGCGAGCCGCTCGTCGAGATGGAACGGCTGCGCATCGAACGCGCGGGCGAAGGCGACGATGTCGTCGCGGCTCACCGTCAGCGGCACGCCGGTGCGGACCTGGCCGGCGGCGAAATCCTCGAAGTGGAGGCCGGACGTGTCGGGGCCGGGCATGGGCGCGCGCCTCAGTTGGCGAAGCGGAAATGCAGCACGTCGCCGTCCTGCACGAGGTACTCCTTGCCCTCGAGGCGGAGCTTGCCGGCGTCCCGCGCGCCGGACTCGCCCTTCAGCGCGGTGTAGTCGGAGAACGCGATGGTCTCGGCGCGGATGAAGCCCTTCTCGAAGTCGGTGTGGATCACGCCGGCCGCCGCGGGCGCGCGGGTGCCCTTGGTGATCGTCCAGGCGCGGGCCTCCTTCGGGCCGACGGTGAAGTAGGTGATCAGCCCGAGCAGGTCGTAGCCGGCGCGGATCACCCGGTTCAGGCCGGGCTCGGCCAGCCCCACCGCCTCGAGGTAGTCGCCCTGGTCGGCGGCCGGCATCACCGCGATCTCGCTCTCGATCTTGGCCGAGACCACCACCGCCTGGGCGCCCTCCGCCGCCGCGCGCTCCTGCACCGCCTTCGAGTAGGCGTTGCCCTTGTCGGCGTCGCCCTCGTCGACGTTGCAGACGTAGAGCACGGGCTTGGCCGTCATCAGGCCGAGCTGCTGGAACAGGCGCTCCTCCTCGGGCTTGCGCGCGACCATGCGGGCGGGCTTGCCCTCGCGCAGGTACGGCAGGGCGCGGTTGACGAGGTCCAGGAATTCCTTGGCCTCCTTGTCGGCGCCGCGGGCCCGCTTCTCCAGGGCGAAGACGCGCTTCTCCAGGCTGTCGAGGTCGGCCAGCATCAGCTCGGTCTCGATCGTCTCGATGTCGGCGCCCGGGTCGACCTTGCCCTCGACATGGGTGACGTCGCCGTCGTCGAAGCAGCGCACCACGTGGGCGATCGCGTCGCATTCGCGGATGTTGGCGAGGAACTGGTTGCCGAGCCCTTCGCCCTTCGAGGCGCCGCGCACGAGGCCGGCGATGTCGACGAAGGTCAGCCGCGTCGGGATGATCTCCTTCGAGGCGGCGATCTTCGCCAGGTCGTCGAGCCGCGGGTCGGGCACCGCCACGTCGCCGACGTTGGGCTCGATGGTGCAGAACGGATAGTTGGCGGCCTGCGCCGCCGCCGTCTGCGTCAGCGCGTTGAAGAGGGTCGACTTGCCGACGTTCGGCAGGCCGACGATGCCGCATTTGAAGCCCATGATATTCCTCAAGAGTCCATCAGGATCGTCTCGGGTGAAACCCGGAACGGATTGATGATCGTCGTTCCCTCGACCTCGCGGCCGTGTTGATAATCCTCGGAGAGCAGGAACCGGCAACCCGATCGGATCGCCGCCCCGAGGATCACGCAGTCCCACCATTGAAAACCGGTCCGCTCGCGCAACGACCATGCATCGGCGATCAGATCGAGATCCGTCGCACCGGAGGACCAGCCTTCCAGCGCGAGCGTCGTACGGCGCGCCTCCTCCGGCGCGATTCGAAGCTTTCCCCGCAGGAGGACGGCGTGAATCTCACCGAGAACCTGCGGACCGACGACGATCGAACCTCGTTTCGCCAACGCCGCGAGCCAGCGCAAGGCTTCGGCCTGCTTCTCCGGAAATCGGTCGTCCCGGGCATACAGGAACACGTTCGTGTCGACGAACACGCGCGGGTCGACGATCGCGGATCCGGCAGAGAAGGCCGGATCACTCGTCACGATAGCGCTCGTTCCTCGGCGGCGCCTTCCCGTTCTCGTCCAGAACGTGGAGCGGCGGCCCGGCGAGGAACCGCTCCAAAGCCTCCGTCTGGGTCGTCGGATGCCCGATCCGACGTTCGACGGTCTCGCTGATGAACTTCGACAGGCTCTTGCCCTCCGTCGCGGCGGCGATTCGCGCGCGACGGAGCACCGCCTCGTCCATCGTCACGGTCACGTTCTTCATCGGACGGCCTCCAACGGCCTTCGATATCGTGTCCTCGTGTTTTCGTGTCAATTCTTGGCGGCCTTCTCGCCCGGCCGCTTCACGTCGGCCCAGCCGCGGCCGACCATGGCGAGATGGACCTTGTTCTGGAAGCTTTCGTTCTCGTTGGCCGCCAGCAGGGCCACCTCGTCGGCGATCGCCCGGCACAGGTCCTCGACCCACGGCTCCTCGGACTTCGCGAAGTCGTTGAGCACGTAGGCGTGCACCAGGGCCTTGTCGCCGGGATGGCCGATGCCGAGGCGCACCCGGCGATAGTCGTTGCCGCACTGGGCGGTGATCGAGCGCAGGCCGTTGTGCCCGGCATTCCCGCCGCCGAGCTTCACCCGGATCTTGGCCGCGGCGAGATCGAGCTCGTCGTGCAGGACGATCACGTCCGACAGCGCGATCTTGTAGAAGCGCTGCGCCTCCGAGACCGAGCGGCCGGACTCGTTCATGAAGGTCTGCGGCTTCAGCAGGATCGCGCGCTCGGCCCCGAACGACACCTCGGCCGCCTCCCCCTGGAAGCGGCGCCGGAACGGGCTCGCCCGGTGGACCCGGGCGATCTCGTCCACCGCGAGGAACCCGATGTTGTGACGGTTGCGGGCGTAGGCTTTGCCCGGATTGCCCAGGCCCACGATGAGCCGCATGACGACTGTCTCCGACCTTCCCGAAACGACGATGCCCCGGCCTCGCGGCCGGGGCATCGTCTCGAAGCCGCGCCGCCGCGGGGCGGCGGCGCGGGAGGATCGCGCCCGCGAAGGGCTCAGTCCTCCTTCTTTTCCTCGGTGGCCTCGGCCTCTTCGGCCTCGGCTTCGACCTTCTCGGCCTCGGCTTCCGCCGACTGCGCCTCGGCGATCGCGGCCTCCTCGGCCTCGACCTCGGCGCCGAGCACGGTCGGCGGCACGACGTTGGCGATCGGGTCGGCGGCCTCGCCGGTGTAGGTGACGCCGGCCGGCAGGGTGACGTCGGAGACGTGGATCACGTCGCCGATCTGGCGGCCGGTGAGGTCGATCTCGATCCCGTCGGGGATCTGGTCGGGGGCGACCTCGACGGCCAGGGTGTGCAGCGAGATGTTGAGCGTGCCGCCCTGCTGCTTGATGCCGGGGGCCGCGTCCTCGTTGTGGAAGTGGACCGGCACCTCGACGGTGACGGTCTGGCCGGCGACGACGCGCAGGAAGTCGACGTGCATCGGCACGCCGCTGACCGGGTCGAGCTGGAAGTCGCGCGGGATCGCGCGGGTCTTCTTGCCGCCGGCGTTGATCTCGAACAGCGTGGTCTTGAAGCCGCCGGCGTAGATCAGGGTGCGGGTGCGGATGAGGTCGATGGCGATCGACTGCGGCGGCTGGCCGCCACCGTACACGACGGCGGGAACCTGGCCCTGGCGACGAACGGCCCGGGCGGCCCCCTTGCCGACCCGGTCGCGTGCCACGGCCTCAAGCGTCTTGACTGCGCTCATGGCGTGATCCTTCGATTGATGAATGGTCGGGGAAACGACGAAGGCCGCCCGAGACGGACGGCCGAACCGAAACCCCACGCGCCCGTGCCTCCAAGGGTGTCTGGCGGGCGTGGAGCGCCTATAGCGGGGTTGCGGCCCGATGGCAACGCGGAGGGCGGATCGTCCGGCGGCTCACGGCCCGATCCGGAGCCCGGACAGCACCCGCGCCCGCACGCCGTCCGGATCGGCGAAGGCCAGGCGCACCGGCAGCACCCGCACCCGCGCGGCGAAGGCTTCGGGCAGGCGGACGTGGTCCTTCTCGGTGGTGGCCAATTCCGCGCCGAGGCGGCCGGCCTCCGCTGCGAGCCGCGCGAGGTCGGCGTCGCGGTAGGGATGGTGGTCGGGGAAGCTGCGGGTCGCGGCGATCTCGGCGCCGGCCTCGCGCAGCGACGCGAAGACCTTCTCGGGACGGCCGATGCCGGCGAAGGCCAGCACGCGGCGGCCGGCGACCGCGGCGCCCTCGGGGACCAAGCGGGCGCGAAGGACCGGCAGGCCGCGCGCCAGGGCCTGCGCCGCCACCGCCTCGCCGGCCGCGCCTTCGCCGGCCCTGCCCTCGCCGATCAGCACGAGGCCGCCGACATGCGGCCATTGCCGCGCCAGCGGCGCGCGCAGCGGCCCGGCGGGGAAGGCCAGCCCGTTGCCGGTGCCGACGCCGGCACCGACGACGGCGAGCGCGAGGTCCTTCGCCAGGGTCGGGTTCTGCAGGCCATCGTCCATGACGACGACGTCGGCGCCCGCCGCCACGCAGAGGCGCGCGCCGGCGACGCGGTCGCGGGCGACGACGACCGGCGCGTGGCGGGCGAGCAGCAGCGGCTCGTCGCCGACGTCGCGCCAGCCGTGGCGGGCGGGATCGACGAGGACCGGCCCGGGCAGGCGCCCGCCGTAGCCGCGGCTGAGGAAGGCGGGCGTCCGTCCGAGGTCGCGCAGCAGCGCGGCCAGGGCGATCGCGCTCGGGGTCTTGCCGGCGCCGCCGAGGGTGAAGTTGCCGAGGCACAGGACCGGGCACTCCGCCCGCGCGCCGGGCCGGTCCATGCGGGCGGCGGTGTGGCGGCCGTAGGCGCGCCCGAGCGGCGCCAGCAGACGTGCGGCCGGATGGTCCGGGCCGTCCTGCCAGAAGCGCGGCGGGCGCATCAGCCGTGGTGGAAGGCGGCGAGCTTCATCTGGGCGATGAAGGGGTCGAGCACCGCCAGCGTCCGCTCCACCGCGCCCTCGAACGGCACCAGGGCGCGCTGCCCGGCCCGGGTCATCGCGTCGATGCGGTCGGGGGCGGCCATCAGGTCGGCCAGCGTCGCGGCGAGCTCGGCGGCGTCGGCGACCGCGGCGGCGCCCCCTCCGGCATCGAGGGCGCGGTAGACCTCGGTGAAGTTCTCCGTGTGCGGCCCGTGCAGCACGGCGCTGCTCAGGCGCACCGGCTCGATCGGGTTCTGGCCGCCATGCGGCACCAGCGAGCCGCCGAGGAACACCAGCGGGCTCAGGCGGTAGAACAGCCCGAGCTCGCCGATCGTGTCGGCGACGTAGAGGTCGATCGACGGGTGCGGGCGCCCGCCCGCCGAGCGGCGCGCGCTGCGCAGGCCTTGCGCCGTGGCGCAGGCCGCCACCTCGCCGCCGCGATGGGGGTGGCGCGGGGCGACGATGGTCAGGAGCCGCGGGAACCGGCCCTTGAGCGCGGCATGGGCCTCGGCCGCCGCCGCGTCCTCGCCCGGATGGGTGCTCGCCGCGACCCAGACCGGGCGGTCGCCGATCATGTCGCCGAGATAGGCCACCTGCTGCGGATCGGCCGGCTGAACGGCGGCGTCGTACTTGAGGTTCCCCGCCACGCTCACCCGCGGCGCGCCGAGGCGCACGAAGCGCTCGGCGTCGTCCCGCGTCTGCGTCAGGCAGATCGCGATCCGCGCGAGCAGCGCCCGCGCCGTGCGCGGCGCGCGCGCCCAGCCCGCGTACGAGCGTTCCGACATCCGCCCGTTGACGAGCAGCAGCGGGATGGCGCGGGCATGCAGCGCCACCACCGTGTTCGGCCAGATCTCGGATTCGGCCACCAGGGCGAGGTCGGGCTGCCAATGGTCGAGGAAGCGCTCGACCCAGCGCGGCGCGTCGAGCGGCATGTACTGGTGCACGGCGCCGGCCGGCAGGCGCGCGCCGATCAGCTCGGCGGCGCTGCGGGTGCCGGTGGTGACCAGCACCGAGAAGCCGCGGGCGATCATGCCCTCGACCAGGCCGACCAGCGAGAGCGATTCGCCGACCGAGGCCCCGTGCATCCAGACCAGCGACCCGACCGGCCGCGCCCGCCCGGGCAGGCCGCGGCGCTCGGGCAGCCGCGTCGGGTCCTCCTTGCCCTGCCGCGCCCGCCACGCCAGCAGGCCGGCGACCGCCGGCTCGCCGAGCCACAGGCCGCCGCGATAGGCCTTGAGGGCCAAGGTGAGGGGCGGCGCCCTCATGCCCGGATCCTCATGCCGGGCTCCTCATGCCGCCTCGGCGCGCGGCGCGGCGGCCCCGAGCCAGTTGTCCCCGACCCGGTCGAGGCGGCCGACGAGGGTGTAGGCGCGGTCGTGGACCCGGTTCATCTCGGCCTCGAGGCGGGCGCGCAGGGCCTCGAACGTCTCCGGGTCGGGATCGCGCGGCACGAAGACCGCCTCGCCGAACACCACCGCGCCGCGGCCGAACGGCAGCCCGAGGCAGGCGCGGTCCCAGCTGCCGAAGCGGATGTGGCGGCTCGTCACCACCGCCACCGGCACGATCGGCCGGCCGGAGAAGCGCGCCAGGGTGAGGATGCCGGCATCGGCCCGGCGCGAGACCTTCGGAACGTCGGCCGAGAAGGCGACGATCTCGCCGTTCTTCAGGGCCCGGATCATCGCGCGCAGGCCCTCGGCGCCGCCCTTGGCCTTGGCGTCCTTGACCACGCGGCCGCGGGCGCCGGAGGCGCGGATCACCCGCACGCCCATCCGCTCCAGGGCGATGGTGTTGATGTTGCCGTCGGGATTCTTCGAGATGATCGTCGCGACCCGGTCCACCGGCCGCCCGGCGAACGACACCATGATGTGCTGGCCGTGCCACATCCCGGCGATGAACGGCGACATCCCGTCGAGCCAGGGATCGGCGCCGGCGGGCTCGACGGTGAAGCGGTTGGTGCGGCGCACGAGCGTGAGGTAGCCGGCCGCGAGCCGTCCCAGGGCGCCCTGCACGGCCGGATGGCGGATGACGCGCTTGCCCAGGCTCATCGTGCCGAAGCCCGGCGCACCCGGCCCCGTGCGGACGGGCCGCGATCGCCGGGCGAGGCCGCGCAATGCTGCGGCACGCGAACGGCGGGAACGGTCGGCGTGGGATTCATGTCTCGCTTTCCGAGGCTCGGCCGGGCTTGCGCGGGGGCGCGACGGCCGGAGGGCGGCAAGGCGCCGACCGCGCCTGGCGACGGGTCGGGCAGTTCGGACGCGACAGCGGGACGGCACCGTCCTGCGCCGCCCGGTGGCTGTCTAGACCCGTCGCCTCGGCCCGCGCAACCGAGACCGGGCGTCCCGGGGCGGCCGATCGCTGCGCGGCGTGCCCGAAAACACCTCGAAACCGCGCGAAACGGGTTGTTTGGATCAATTCCAATGTGTAGATTGGAATCGATCTAAATAGGATATCGATCATGGACGCGACCCTCGTCGTCGACCCCCATACCCCGCAACCCCACGACGACGCCCACCGCGCCTTCGTGCTCGCCTACGTCCAGCCGGGGCTCGCCGGGCTGATCGACGGATCGGTCTCGACGCTGGCCCCGATCTTCGCCGCCGCCTTCGCCACGCACAGCAACGGCGCGACCTTCCTCGTCGGGCTCGCGGCCTCGCTCGGGGCCGGGATCAGCATGGGCTTCACCGAGGCGCTCTCGGACGACGGCCGCGTCACCGGGCGCGGGAGCCCGTGGATGCGCGGCCTGGTCTGCGGCGCGATGACGGCGCTCGGCGGGCTCGGCCACACCCTGCCCTACGCGATCCCGAGCCACTGGCCGAACGCCTTCGCGCTCGCGACCGGCCTCGCGGTGCTGGTGGTGGCGATCGAGCTGCTCGCCATCGCCGCGATCCGCACCCGCTACATGGCGACCCCGTTCGGCCGCGCGGTGCTGCAGATCGTGCTCGGCGGCGCGCTGGTGCTGGCGGTGGGGGTGCTGATCGGCAGCGCCTGAGCGCGTGGCCCGATCCGACGGGGCGCCGGCCGCCACCATTTCGTCGCAGGCGATCCGAATCGGGAAACTGGGCGGTTCGGCCGCGCGATACCGAGTCATGTGGTATCTCTACGGACTGACCGTCCTCGCCGGCCTCGCGAACGCGATCCAGCCCGGCCAGAACGCGACCCTCTCGAAGAGCTTCGGCCTGCCGGTCACGGCGGCCGTGGTGATCCTCTTCGTCAGCACGGCCTTCATGCTGCTGGGCGGCCTGGCATTCGGCAAGCTCGCCGTGCCGAGCTGGGAGCAGGTCGCCGCGGTGCCCTGGTGGGGCTGGCTCGGCGGCTGCCTCAGCGTCCTGCTGATCCTGGCCCAGCTCTACGCCGCGCCCGCGATCGGCGCCGCGTCGTTCCTCGGCCTCATCGTGACGGTCGGCGTCGTCGCCTCGATCGTGCTCGACAACTACGGCTGGGTCGGGTTCGAGGTCCATCCGGCCAGCCTGTGGCGCGTGCTCGGGGCGGCCCTGATGATCGTCGGCGTCGGGATGGTCGCCTTCACATGAACCCTGATCGTCGCGCGGCATGAACCTCGATCGTCGCGCGGCGTGAGGCTCGGCCGGCGTGCGGCACGCGCCGGCTCGCTTGACGCGGCCGGCCTCAACCGCGATGCGGTCCCCCGTGTCCTTCCGCCTCGCCCACCTCACCGACCCGCATGTCGGCCCCCTGCCGCGGCCGCGCCTGCGCCAGCTCTTCGGCAAGCGCGCGACGGGCTACGCCAACTGGCGCCGCGGGCGCTCGCGCAGCCACGACATGGAGGTGCTCGGCGCGCTCGTCGCCGATCTGAGGCTGCAGGCGCCCGACCACGTCGCCTGCACCGGCGACCTGTGCAACATCGGCCTGCCGAGCGAGTGGGACACCGCGCGCATCTTCCTGGAGGCGCTCGGCACGCCCGAGGCGGTCAGCTTCGTGCCGGGAAACCACGACGCCTACGTGCGCGGCTCCCTCGAGGGCCTGCTCGCGGCCTGCGGTGCCTGGACCGCCGACGACGCCGGCGGCAGCGGCACGTTTCCCTATCTGCGCCGGCGCGGGCCGCTGGCTCTGGTCGGCCTGTCGAGCGCGATCCCGACGGTGCCGTTCGTCGCCACCGGCCGGCTCGGGCCGCGCCAGATCGCGGCGGCCGAATCGCTCCTGCGCACGCTGGCGACCGACCCGTCGCGGCCGGCGCGCGTCGTGATGATCCACCACCCACCCCATCCCGGCGGCGCGAGCCCGGGCCGCGACCTGCGCGATGCCGCGGCCTTCAGCGCGATGCTCGGCCGCGTCGGCGCCGACCTCGTCCTGCACGGGCACAACCACGTGGCGAGCGTCGCCCACGTGGCGGGGCCGGGCGGGCGGGCGATCCCGGTGGTCGGCGGCGCATCCGCCTCGGCGCGGCCCGGCGCGCAGGCCGGCGGGCACGGGTCGGAGGCCGCCCGGCGGGCAGCCTACATCCTGTACGCGTTCTCGGAGAGCGGGGGACGCCACGTCGTCTCGGCGGCGCAGCGCGGGATCGGAGCGGGCGGAACCGTGATGGATCTCGGCCCGCTCGCGCTGGGCTGACGTTCGGCTCAGGCGGTGGCGGCGAGAAGCCCGGAACGCCGGCGGTCGCCGATGCTGGCCTCGTAGCGTTCGGCCTGGAGGCGCGTGAGGCCGGAAATCAGGGCGGTGGACCCACGATAGACCGTATAGGTGCCGTCCTGGGTAGGCTTGACGCGAATCGTCTCGGACATGGGGACCATCCTGTGCTGCGTTGACCGAATCGTTAGCCGTCGCTCTTCTTCCGCGGTGATTCTCCGATCCTGTAATGATGCCCGACGTTACCGCTTCGGCTTCCGCGCGCAAGGGCGGCGCGGCGCGGATACGTAAGTAATTTTGCATTCGATCGGCATGGAGCACGGGACGACGCGCGGCCGGCGCGCTTCGCACCGTGGCGGCACGCGGGAGGCACGAACGAAAAGCCCGCCGGCTTTCGCCGACGGGCCGGTGGCAGGGGCCACGTTCCCGGGTTCGAGGGTGCTGTCCGGCGTGCGTCCCGCGGCGCTCGGGGCCGCGGGGTCGGGCGCCTAAAACCCTCCCGAAAACCTCTATCCCTGTCGATGGGCGCTCGGCGGATCGTCCTGGTCACCGGCACCGGTGTCGGCGGAATGGACGTGGGTGGGGCTTGCATGCATGGCAGACCTCCTCTTCGTCTCGCTCCGGCGACGGAGCCTCGCATCGGGGGGCCGCGTCGCCATGAGGAGAGGCTAGACCCGCCCGGCCCACGCTGGCAAGGGGCGTTTTCGAGGATTCGCCAGCCGGCTCGCCGGGCCCGGCTCAGGCCCGGGCGGGGCTCCGCGCGGACGGGAGCCCGAGGATCGCGGCGCCGACCAGGCCGGAGAGCAGGGAGCCGGCGAGCACCCCGAGCTTCACCTCCGTCTCGTGGGCGGCATCGGAGAAGGCGAGCGCGCCGATGAACAGGCTCATGGTGAAGCCGATGCCGCACAGCACGGCGACGCCGTAGACCTGGACCCAGCTCGCCCCGCCGGGCCGGCGCGCGAGGCCGAGCGCCACCGCGAGGCGCAGGGCGGCGAACACGCCGGCCTGCTTGCCGAGGAACAGCCCGAACGCGACGCCCAGCGTCACCGGGTCGAGGAAGGCGGTGGGCGACAGGCCGCGCAGCGGCACCCCGGCATTGGCGAAGCCGAACAGCGGCACGATCCCGAAGGCGACGAAAGGCGTGATCGCGTGCTCCAGCCGGTGCAGCGGCGAGGTCGCGTCCTCCGGCCGGCCCGGGCTCACGCGGATCGGGATGGTCAGCGCCAGCAGCACGCCCGCCACCGTGGCGTGGACGCCCGAGCGCAGCACCAGCACCCAGAGCACGAGGCCGAGCAGCAGGTAGGGCGCGAGCGCGACGACGCCGAAGCGGTTCAGGCCGACGAGGAGCGCCAGCACCACGGCCGCCAGCCCGAGCATCGTCGGGTCGAGGCCGCCGGTATAGGCCAGCGCGATGATCAGCACGGCGCCGAGGTCGTCGACGATCGCCACCGCGCCGAGCAGGATCTTGAGCGAGACCGGCGCCCGCCGGCCGAGCAGCGCCAGCACGCCGAGCGCGAAGGCGATGTCGGTCGCCGCCGGGATCGCCCAGCCCCGCGCGGTCCCGGCGCCGGCATTGAAGGCGAGGTAGACCAGGGCCGGCACCACCATCCCGCCGAGCGCCGCGATGCCGGGCAGCGCCCGGTCGGGCCAGGTCCGCAACGCGCCGTCCAGCGCCTCGCGCTTGATCTCGAGGCCGACGAGCAGGAAGAACACCGCCATCAGGCCGTCGTTGATCCAGTGCTGGATGCTCAACGGGCCGAGCGGCGCGTGCAGCGCCTGGGCGTAGGTCCCGGCGAGCCCGGTATTGGCGACGACGAGGGCGCAGGCGGCGGCCGCCATCAGCACTAGGCCGCCGGCCGCCTCGCTCGCGAGCGCGGTGCGGATCGCGGAACGGGGGCGCGGCTTCGTCATGGCGCCGGGGGTGCCCGGGTTTGCGCCCACGGGCAAGCCCTGCCGGTGGCGGTCCGGGCTCGGGACGTCTATGCGGGCACCGATGACGCAAGGACGCGCGATGACCGCCACGACGACACCGGACCACCCGGCCCTGAACCGCAAGGCTGTCGGCGCCGTGGTCCTCGGCAACGCGCTCGAGTTCTACGACTTCACGCTCTACGCCTTCTTCGCCGTGCCGATCGGCGCGGCGTTCTTCCCGTCCGACAACGCCACCGACAGCCTGCTCGCCTCGCTCGCCCTGTTCGGCATCGGCTACGTGATGCGGCCGATCGGCGGCATCGTGATCGGCGCCTTCGCCGACCGGGCCGGGCGCAAGCCCGCCATGCTGATCACCATCGCGCTGATGGCGGTCGGCATGCTGATGCTGGCGCTGGCGCCGTCCTACGCGACGCTCGGCGGCTGGGCGCAGGTGATCGTCATCGTCGGGCGGCTGATCCAGGGGCTGGCGCTCGGCGGCGAGGTCGGCCCCTCCACCGCCTACCTGCTGGAGGCGGCGCCCCCGAGGCACCGCGGCTTCGTGGCGAGCTGGCAGATCGCGAGCCAGGGCTGCGCCGCCCTGTTCGCCGGCATCGTCGCGACGGGCCTTACCATCGTCCTCGGCGAGGCGGCGATGGCGGATTGGGGCTGGCGCGTCATGTTCCTGCTCGGCATCGGCGTCGTGCCGGTCGGCCTCGTGATCCGCAGCCACCTGCCCGAGACCGCGGGCGAGGGCGAGGATCCGGCGGCGGCCGCCTCCACCGGCGCGGTGGTGGTGCGGCTGCTGCGCGAGCACGGGCGCCTGCTGCTCCTGACCTTCGTCGTCATCGCCGCCTCGACCGTCTCGAACGCCATCGGCACCAACATGCCGGTCTACGCGCACGCCACCCTGGGGCTCACCGAGACGGTGTCGACGGCGGTGCCGATCGCCCTCGGCCTCGCCTCGGTGGTGTTCCCGCTGCTGGGCGGCTGGCTCGCCGACCGGTTCGGGCGGCGCCCGGTGCTAGTGTGGCCGCGGGCCGCGATCGTGGTGCTGGCGGTGCCGGCCTTCTGGTGGCTGGCGCAGGCGCCGACCGCGGCCTCGGTCTACGCGGTGACGTTCCTGATGTCGGCGCTGTCCTCGATCAACGCGGCGGCGATCATCGTCGCGATCCCCGAATCGCTGCCGCGGGCGGTGCGCAGCGCCGGGCTCTCGATCGTCTACGCCTTCTCGGTCTCGATCTTCGGCGGCAGCACGAACTACGTCGTCAACAAGCTGATCGCGATCACCGGCGACCGGCTGGCGCCGGCCTACTACCTCGTCGCGTTCAGCGTGCTCGGCACGATCGCCGCCTGGATGATGCACGAGACCCGCGGGCGCGACCTCGACGCCGACACCGAGGCGTGAGTCGCGCCGAACCGACGCCGCGCCGTCAGGGCCTGTCGTGAGATCGCATCGTCCTCACGCGAGCCGGAATCCGCCGCGCGCGACGAGGCTCTAATGCAGGTTCGAGCCGTCCTGCGCGGTGGCGGAGGCCCGAACGAGCTCGCGGCCGACCTCGTGCAGGGCGACCTCGACCGCGGCCAGCGCGCAGGTGCCGCCGCCCTGCATGATCAGCGCGTGCGCGGTGATCAGGTGGTCGGCGACCAGCTCCAAGACCGAGCGCGGCTCGGAATCCGCCACCGGCGACGGCAGGGTGAAGCGGCCGAGCGACCCGGTCGCCGTGCTCTTGGGCGGCGGCGACGCGAGCCGGCTGATGGAGCCGAAGAAGCCGAGGAAGGTCCGCTCGGGCGGCCCGAAGGACGGCACCGCGCCGGCCACGACCCAGGTCGCCCGCCCGTCCGGCGACAGCAGGCGATAGCGCACGGTGAACTCGCTGCGGGCGACGCTCGCCTCGGCGACCACGGTCCGCACGACGGCGAGGTCGTCCGGATGGATGACCTTGCTCCATCCCTGTTGCGATACGTCTTCGATCTGCTGACCGGTCAGAACAGTCCATTCATCACTGAGATAGACCACCTTTCCGGCTGCATCCGTTACGAAGATCATGGCCCAACCTCGGCTATAGCCGAGCTATGGCGCAGGGTCCGGCCTCAGGCAATCGGGCATCGCGGCAAATCATCCGTCGGCCCCCGGCTTCGCGCCTTGCCTTAAAGTCCAATGGACAGCGCGCCCGCGCTCCGAAGCGGGCTCAGGACGTGCGCCCGAGGGCTGCCCGGATCAGCGCGAGCCCGTCCGGGCTCGACCATTCGGCCGGCCCCTTCATCACGCCGATGGTGCAGCCGGCGGGGTCGACCAGCAGGGTCGTCGGCAGGCCGGGCGAGCCGGTGTCGCGCTGCACCGCCGGCAGCACGCGCCCGCCGGGATCGGCGTAGTAGGCCAGCCGCGCGATGCCGTTGTCCCGCATCCAGACCGGCGGCCTGTCGAGGTTGCGCGTGTCGAGGTTGATCGCGACCACCGCGAAATCCTTGCCGCCGAGCGCGGCCTCGAGCCGGTCGAGGGCCGGCATCTCGGCCTTGCACGGCGCGCACCACGTCGCCCACAGGTTCAGGAGGACGAGGCGGCCGCGGAAATCCGAGAGCCGCAGGTTGGCCTCCCCTCCCCCGTCCTTCCCTCCGTTGCCCGGCCCCTTGAACGCGATGTCGGGTGCCGGCCGGGCCTTCTCGGGCGCCTGCATCGCCGCGACGTCCCCGCGGGCGGCGGCGTCGACCCGGGCCACCGCCGCGGCCGAGGCGGCACAGGGCGCGGGGGCGTTGCCGGGCCCCGCACCGGTCCCGTATAGGGCGAGGCCGGCGGCCAAGGCGGTGACGAGGCCGGCGCCGATCGCGGCGCCCATCAATCGTCCAGGCATCATCGTTGCGTACCCCAGAGCATTTTCGAGCGCGGCGGATGCCGGCGCGCGTGAAGAGAATGCGACCACACGAGAGGCGGGCGCATTCCCCGTGATCGCGGGATCACGGGGAATGCTCGAGCGCGAGCGGAAGGATCGGGAAGACCATGAGCAACCGGATGTGGGGCGGACGCTTCGCGAGCGGCCCCGCCGAGATCATGGAGGAGATCAACGCCTCCATCGGATTCGACAAGCGCCTCGCCCCCCAGGACATCCGCGGCTCGCTGGCGCATGTCGCGATGCTGGGCGCCCAGGGCATCCTGCCGACCGACGATGTGGCAGCCATCGAGGGCGGCCTCAAGGCCGTGCAGGCGGAGATCGAGTCCGGCGGCTTCGTGTTCAAGCGCGAGCTCGAAGACATCCACATGTCGGTCGAGAGCCGGCTGACCGAGATCGTCGGCCCGGCCGCCGGGCGCCTGCACACCGCGCGCTCGCGCAACGACCAGGTCGCCACCGACATGAAGCTGTGGGTGCGCGACACCCTCGACAACCTCGACGCGCAGGCCGCCGGGCTACAGCGGGCGCTGGCGGAGAAGGCGCTGGCCCATGCCGGCACGGTGATGCCGGGCTTCACCCACCTGCAATCGGCCCAGCCGGTCACCTTCGGGCACCATTGCCTCGCCTATGTCGAGATGCTGGCGCGCGACCGCGGCCGTTTCCGCGATGCGCGCGCCCGGCTCAACGAGTGCCCGCTGGGCGCGGCCGCGCTCGCCGGCACCTCGTTCCCGATCGACCGGCACGCCACGGCCGCGGCGCTGGGCTTCGACCGCCCGACGGCGAACTCCCTCGACTCCGTCGCCGACCGCGACTTCGCCCTCGAATCGCTCTCGGCCGCCTCGATCTGCGCGATCCACCTCTCGCGCTTCGCCGAGGAGCTCGTGGTGTGGACCTCGGCGCAGTTCGACTTCGTCAAGCTGTCGGACGGGTACACCACCGGCTCGTCGATCATGCCGCAGAAGCGCAACCCCGACGCGGCGGAGCTGGTGCGGGCCAAGAGCGGGCGCATCGTCGGCGCGCTGATGGGCCTGCTCACGGTGATGAAGGGCCTGCCGCTGGCCTATTCGAAGGACATGCAGGAGGACAAGGAGGGCACCTTCGACGCGCTGCAGGCGCTGTCGCTGTGCCTGGCCGCGATGACCGGCATGGTCCGCGACCTCGAGCCGAACGCGGAGGTTCTCGCGCGGGCCGCGGGCTCCGGCTACAGCACCGCGACCGACCTCGCCGACTGGCTGGTGCGCGAGCTCGGGCTGCCGTTCCGCCAGGCGCACCACGTCACCGGCCGCCTCGTCGGCATGGCCTCGGCCAAGGGCGTCGGGCTGGAGGCGCTGTCGCTGCCCGAGATGCAGGAGGCGGAGCCGCAGATCACGCAGGCGGTCTACGCGGTGCTGGGCGTCGCGAACTCGGTGGCGAGCCGGGTCAGCTTCGGCGGCACCGCCCCGGCCAACGTCCGCGCGCAGGCCGAGGGCTGGCTCGCGCGGCTCGCGGAGCCGGCTGCCTGAAAATGGTGCACAGCAACCGAAAGCCGCCTGGCGCGTTCACGGTCTAGCTAGGTAAGCCCTGCTACAGCGGCGCAAGCGCATCGGAGACCGCGAGCATGCCCGTCGAGAGTTGGACGAAGCCGGAAGAGACCCCGGCACTCGCCGCCACCGCCACCGCGATGATCGACGCGGCCCTCGTCGGCTCCGGCCTCGCGCGCGACGCCTACTGGGCCGCCGTGCGCAAGGGCTACAACACGCCCTACAACGATCCCCAGCCCAAGCCGGCCCCCGCGCCGACCGCGCCGCAACCCCCGGTGCGGATCGACCTCGGCGAGGCGCCGGCTCTGCCGGTCGCGGCGATGGCGGCCCAGAATGCCGCCGCCGAGATCCACGCCGGCTGACGGCGCCGGGCGGCGCCGATCCGGGCGGCCCGAGACCCCATCTTGCCGAAGCGGCGCGCAGGCTTCATGACTCCCGCGTACGGTGCCGGTGTCGCGCCGACCGAGCCCTCGGCGCGCCCGGCGCGCCGGCCAGCCGACCGGGAAGTGACGATGCGTTCAGCCCTCTGCCTGCTCCCGCTCGGCGCGCTCGCGCTGACGTGCCTGCTGCCCGCCGGCAGCGCACCGACGGTTGCGCGGCTGCTCGGGATCTCGGCGGCCTCGGCGCAGGAGGCGGAGGCGCCGGCCGCCGCCTCCCACCGCCGCCGCAGGGGCGGCCGCGAGCGGACGCCGAAGGAAGCGCCGACCCCGCCCGGCATGCAGCAGGCGACGCCGGTGGCGATCTTCGGCGACTGGAACGTGTTCGCCAGCGGCCAGGGCAAGACCCGCCTGTGCTACGCCATCGCCCAGCCGCAGACCCGCTCGCCGGCGACGCTCAAGCGCGACACCGCCTACCTGTTCGTCACGGTGCGCAAGGGCGAGAACGTCCAGAACGAGATCGCGGTGATGCTCGGCTTCCCGTTCAAGCCCGCGGCCGCCCAGGCCAGGCCCGGCGCCGCCGCCGCCCCGAGCGACCCGGCGATCACCCTGGGCAGCGCCCGCTACGGCCTCGTGGTGAAGGACGGCAACGCCTGGCTCCAGAACCCCTCGGAGGAGGCCCGCGTCGTCTCCGAGATGAGCGGCCGGGTGCCCAAGCTCCTGGTCAAGACCATCTCGATGCGCGGCCGGCCGACCAGCGACGAGTACGCGCTGGCCGGCTTCGGCGAGGCGATGAAGCGCACCCGCGAGGAGTGCAAGTAAGGGGGGATCCTCCCTCCCCCCCTGAAGCGGGGAGGGAGAGAAGGGTAGCCCCCCTCAGACCGCGGCCGGCCTGCCCCCGCCCGGTCGGGCGCCCGACACCCGGGTGCGGGCCCGGAACCGCTCGCGGGCGGCGCGGGCGGCCTGCTCGGTACTGCGGAACACCGTGCCGTCGAGCTCGTCGAAGGCACGGGCCGAGGAGAAGAAGCGCACCCCGCCGGGCTCGGGCACGGCGATGCCGGCGGCGATCTCGCCCACCTCGATGATCCGGGTCGGCGGCGGCTCCGCGTGCAGGCGGTTGCGGGCGCGCTGGGTCAGGTGGTCGGCGAACAGGTCGTGCGTCGGGGCGGCCTGCGCGGCCGGATGAAGCTGTGGCATGACGGATGTCTCCCGGGGCCGGTCGCGATGCCGGCGGTGCTGGGCGGTCGGATCGTCTGTCGGCGCGCGAACGTCAGCCGCGACAGCAACCACGAGGCCGGCGCATACGCGCGCCGTGCACGGGGAGAGCGGGGGTCGAGGGGTATCGGATCACGGTAGGAGTCCTCCTGACGTTGAAGGACCGCAGGACGGCGTCGTCCGGCAGTGCTTTAGCGTTTGATGACGCGGCGCAAGCGATGCTCCTCAAATCACCGCGGTCGGCGATGCTTGGCATCGCCCGACCTCGCTAAGATGGAGATCTGCCGGCGCGGCGTCAAAGGAAGCCGTTTCCGTTTTTTTGCAGTTTTCGGGCACAAACCCGCGCCGCCGTCCCGGGCGGCAGCCCGATCCTGCCTCAGCCCTGCGCGCCGATCGCCGCCAGGCTCGCAGCGAGGTCGCGGTGGTCGCGATAGACCCGCGCGGCCCCGGCCGCGAGCAGGTCGGCCCCGTCGCGGTCGTGGCCCCAATGGCCGCCGCCGGTGAAGCCGAGCACCCGCATCCCGGCCGCCCGCGCGGCGGTGACGCCGGGCACGCTGTCCTCGATCACCAGGCAGGCGTCGGGCGAGACCCCCATCCGGGCGGCGGCGTGCAGGAACAGGTCGGGAAACGGCTTGCCGCGGGCGACCTCGACCGCCGAGTAGATCCGCCCGTCGAACAGCGGCAGCAGGCCGGTGAGGCCGAGCGAGTGGCGCAGCCGCACGGGATCGCTGCTCGAGGCGACGCAGGTCGGCAGCGAGAGGGCGGCCACCGCCTCGGCGATCCCGGCCATGGCGCGCAGCTCCGCGTCGAAGATCGCCAGGGTCTCGGCCTTCACCGCCGCGACGAACCCATCGGGCGCCGTGACGCCGTAGTCGCGCGCGACGTGGCCCATGATCGAGGCCATGGAGGTGCCGGCGAAGCGCGCCCGCACGGTCTCGACGTCGATCGCGACGCCGATGCGGTTGAGCCCGGCGGTGAGGCAGGCGAGGCTCAGGGGCTCGCTGTCCACCAGAACGCCGTCGCAATCGAAGATGACGAGGGCCGGTGGCACCGGGGCCTGTACGCGGATGGTCACGGGTGGTCGGTTCCTGTCGCCGGGGCCGCCCCTGTGGCACGGCGGGCGCGGGCGCGGCAACCGCTTGCGCGGCGGGGGCGGGGCTCGTACGCCCTCCGGACCGGCCGACGCGCGTGCTCCCGAGACCCGACGATGTTCCGTTTCCTCCTGCGCCTCCTCGGCTTCGTGCTGCTGGCCGGCGGCTTCGTGGCCCTGGTCTACGACGGCGCCCGCTCGGTCGCCAACAACGGCCTGCGGATCACGCCGCTGAGCGAATTGCTGTTCACGCTGTTCAAGGACAAGGCGAGCGCGCTCCAGGCCACGGTCGAGGGCGTGGCGCCGTGGCTGTGGAACCTCGCGGTGCTGCCGCTCACCCTGGCGCCGGCCTCGCTGCTCGGCCTCGGCCTCGGCGCGGTGCTGCTCTGGCTCGGGCAGCCGGCGCGCGAGCCGATCGGGTTCCTCACGCGCTCCTGAGGCGACCGGCCGCTTCATCAACCGGGCGGGCGACCCCATATACGGGTTTGACGCGAACCCGCCGCCCGAAGGATGCCCGATGCTGCAGATGTTCCGCAAGAAGGCCGAGATGCCGAGCCCGGCCGACGCGCTGCCCGGCCGCCCCGATCCGCTGCCGACCTCCGAGACCCACTTCGTCAACGGCAACCCGCTCAAGGGCCCGTACCCGCCGGGCACCGAGACGATCGGCCTCGGCTTCGGCTGCTTCTGGGGCGCCGAGCGCAAGTTCTGGCAGCTGCCCGCGGGCGTGTTCGTCACGGCGGTGGGCTACCAGGGCGGGTACACCCCGAACCCGACCTACGAGGAGGTCTGCTCCGGCCGCACCGGGCACAACGAGGTCGTGCTGGTCGCCTTCGATCCGGCGGTGCTGCCGCTCGAATCCGTGCTCAAGACCTTCTTCGAGAGCCACGACCCGACGCAAGGGTACCGCCAGGGCAACGACGTCGGCACGCAGTACCGGTCCGGCATCTACCTCACCGATCCCGCGCAGGAGGCGACGGCCAAGGCCGTGCGCTCGGCCTACGCCGCCGCGCTGAAGGCCCGCGGCTTCCCGGACGTCACCACCGAGATCGTCTCCGGCCAGACCTTCTACTTCGCCGAGGCCTACCACCAGCAGTACCTGGCCAAGAACCCGGCCGGCTATTGCGGCCTCGGCGGCACGGGCGTCGCCTGCCCGATCGGGACCGGCGTGGCGGCCTAGCCTCCCGCAAACGCTAGCGGCCGAACGCGGACCGCGCATCGCGTTCGGCTTCGGTCGCCGCCGACCCCGCCTCGCAGGGCCGCGGCCGCGAGGCGGGCGCTCCGCCAAGCCGGCGTCCTCGGGCGACGAAGCCTTGCGTTGACGATGCCGCGCGGACCTTCGCCCGACGGCCGGGCTCCCCGATCGAGGACGACCGCTCCGGCGTTCGATCGGACCTATCGGGCTCGATGTGCGTCTCTGGTCGGATCCGGTTCGCCTTCCTGCCTGCCTCGACGATCCCGCCTCAGGTGTCTTGCGCCGATCCACGGCGAATCCTGCCGATCGTCGAGCCTCCGCGGGGCACCCGTCGCGTCGCCGGCCGGCCTTTAACCAAGCCCTTCGAAGCGGCTTGTCGAGACTCGGACCGCCTGCAATCGTCGCCGCGCCCTGCATCCGAGGGCGAACGTGATCGATGCCGTCATGCGCCGCCTCCACTGCATCGATTCGATCCGCGGCTTAGCCGCCTTGGCGGTGATCTACGCCCATACCGTCGAATTCGGTCTCAGGGCTCAGCTCGGGCCGTCTCCGCTGGAGCGAGACCTGCTCGGGCACCTGACCGCGTATCTCGACGTCGGCAAGATCGCGGTCACGCTGTTCTTCGCCGTCTCCGGCTTCGTCGTCCCGTTCTCGCTCTTCAAGCCGAGCCGCCGACCGGTCCTGGCCTTCGCCGTCTCGCGGTTCTTCCGCCTCTATCCCGCCTACTGGCTCTCGATCCCGTGCGGCCTGCTCGTCCTGTTCGTGTGGGCCGGCCGCGACGTGCCGAACCTGCTCGTGCCGGCCAACATGACCATGCTGCAGCAGTTCCTCGGCGTGGAGAACATCATCGGCCTGTATTGGACGCTCCAGATCGAGCTGATCTTCTACGCCATCTGCGTGGGGCTGTTCGTCATCGGTCGCCTCGACGACCGCACGGGTGCCGTGGTCTGCGCGCTCTCGCTCATCGCGGCCGCCGTCGTCCTGGCCGGCCTGCGCTTCCATCTGGAACGCAAGTTCCCCGTGGCGGTGCCGCTCTCGCTCGCCGTGATGTTCTGGGGCCTGTGCCTGCGCTACCATGTCTTCGAGCAGCGGGCGGGCTGGGGCTCCCCATCGGCCCTGGTGACGGCGGCGCTGATCCTCGCCGTGCCACTGGTGTCCGTGCTCGCCTACAATCGCGACATGGGTTTTCACGAGAGCTGGGTGAAGTACGTCATCACCTACTGGCTGGCGATGGCGCTCTTCGCGCTCCTCGCCGTGAAGGTCAGGATCGAAGGACGGGTCTTCGTCGGCCTCGGTGCGATCAGCTATTCGATCTACCTGTTCGGGCCCGTGGTCCAGGTCGTGCTCGAGCACGCGCTGGCGGGATACGAGCCGGTCGTCCCGGTCCACGTCTTCGCCGCGGCGACCGCGCTCGTGACCGTCGGCGTCGCGACGCTGATGTATCGATGGATCGAGAGGCCGGCGATCGCGCTGGGCCGCCACGTCGTGCACCGGTTCGGCGACCGACCCCGCCTCGGGGAATCGGCGGTCGCCGTTGCGGCCGCCCCGAACCGTCGGCTCGCCGGCTAGCACCCTTTTTGCGATCCTCGTATCACGGAACGAGCACCGGCTCATGGCGTGGTCGCATTGTCGTCACGCGAGGCGGTATCCGCCACGCTCGACCCTGCTTCAGGACGTCCGCTCCACCGCGATCGCCGTCGCCTCGCCGCCGCCGATGCAGAGCGCGGCGATGCCGCGGCGGCCTCCGGTGCGGGCGAGCGCGGCCAGCAGCGTCACCACGATGCGGGCGCCCGAGGCGCCGATCGGGTGGCCGAGGGCGCAGGCGCCGCCGTGGACGTTGACGCGGTCGGGCTGCAGGTCGAGGTCGCGCATCGCGGCCATGGCCACCACCGCGAAGGCCTCGTTGATCTCGTAGAGGTCGACGTCGCCGGCCCGCCAGCCGACCTTGTCGAGCAGCTTGCCGATCGCGCCGATCGGCGCGGTCGAGAACCAGGCCGGCGCCGCGGCGTGGCTCGCGTGCCCGCGGACGATGCCCAGCGGCGCGACGCCGCCGCGCTCGGCCTGCGACCGGCGCATCAGCACCAGGGCCGCCGCCCCGTCCGAGATCGACGAGGCGTTGGCCGCCGTCACCGTGCCGTTGGGCCGGAAGGCGGGCTTGAGGGTCGGGATCTTCTCGGGCCGGGCCCGGCGCGGGCCCTCGTCGGTCGCGGCCCCGCCGACGGGGACGATCTCGTCGGCGAAGGCGCCCTCCGCCGTCGCGCGGGTGGCGCGGGCCAGCGATTCGAGGGCGTAGGCGTCCTGCGCCTCCCGCGTGAACTGGTAGGCTTGCGCGGTGTCCTCGGCGAAGGTGCCCATCAGGCGGCCGCGATCGTAGGCGTCCTCCAGCCCGTCCAGGAACATGTGGTCGAGCATGCGCCCGTGGCCGAGGCGCTGGCCGCCCCGCGCCTTGTCGAGGAGGTAGGGCGCGTTCGACATCGATTCCATGCCGCCCGCCACCACGGTCCCGGCCGAGCCCGCCGCGATCATGTCGTGGCCGAGCATCAGCGCCTTCATGCCCGAGCCGCAGACCTTGTTCAGGGTCGCGCACGGGGTCGCCTCGGACAGGCCGGCCCCGAGCGCCGCCTGGCGCGCCGGCGCCTGGCCGAGGCCCGCCGGCAGGACGCAGCCCATCACCACCTCGGACACGCCGTCGGCGGGAAGCCCGGCCCGCGCCACCGCCGCGCGGATCGCCGCGGCGCCGAGCTCCGGGGCCGCCACGCGCGCCAGCTCCCCCTGGAACGCGCCCATCGGCGTGCGCGCCGCCCCCGCGATCACGATCGGATCGGACATCGTCGCCTCCCGTGCCGGCCTTCGCCTGATGCGGCCATTCCAGTCCGGCGGCGGTGGGATGTCCAGCCTGGGTGGTGCGGCGGGCTTGCGCTGCCCACCGCGCCGGCCGTCATGCGTCCGCGTCGCGGCCGGAAACAACGCAGGTCCCCTCTCCCGTGCGGGAGAGGGGGCCGGTCGGCGCCTCGAACGATCTGTCCGGGTCGCCGCAGCGAAGGATGGGAAAACGAAAAGGCCGGCTCCCTTCCGGGAACCGGCCTCGCGATCCGCGACGGGCGGAGCGATTCAGCGGGCGGGGCCGCCCGAGGTCGCGCCGGCGTTGGGGGCCATCTTGTTGGTCTGGTCGGCGTTGCCGCCCTTGGCGGAGTCGACGGCACCGGCACCGGGGGTCGCGCCCATCGCGCCGGCCGGGCGGGTGGCGGTGCTGCCGGTGGTCATCGCGCCGCCGGCGCCGGGTACCGTGTCGCGCGGGCCGCCGGTGGTCTGGCCGGCCTGGGGCACGGCGCGCGAGGGCTGGCCGACGTTGCCGGCATCCTGGGCGAGGGCGGGGCCTGAGATCAGGGCGCCGACGAGGGCGAGGGATGCGAGGCGCATGGAGATCCGTTTCGATGGCGTGCGATGGGACCTAGCAACGGGCGGCGGGCGCTTCCGTTCCGGTTCCACCGGCCGACGCCCCGCATCGCATCCGGATCATCCCCGCGGGATCCTGGATTCGGGCCCGGCTCGAGCCCCGCGCGGGCCTGCGGAAGACCGGTTTCGTGCCGATCCGCCGCGACGAGATCAGGCGTCGAGGCCGCCCCCCTCCAGGAAATGCTCGAGCCAGTGGATGTCGTAGGCACCGTTCTGGACGTCGGGGTTGCGCACCAGGGTGCGGAACAGCGGCAGCGTGGTGTCGACGCCGTCGATGACGAACTCGTCGAGCGCCCGGCGCAGGCGCATCAGGCACTCGTTGCGGGTGCGGCCGTGGACGATGAGCTTGCCGATCAGCGAATCGTAGTGCGGCGGCACGCGGTAGCCCTGGAAGGCGGCCGAGTCGACGCGCACGCCGAGGCCGCCGGGCGGGTGGTAGTAGGTGATGAGGCCGGGCGAGGGCCGGAAGGTCGCCGGGTGCTCGGCGTTGATGCGGCACTCGATGGCGTGCCCCTCGACCTTGATGTCGCCCTGCGCGACCGACAGGGCGCCGCCGGCCGCGACCCGGATCTGCTCGATCACAAGGTCGATGCCGGTGATCATCTCGGTGACGGGATGCTCCACCTGGATCCGCGTGTTCATCTCGATGAAGTAGAACCGCCCGTCCTCGTACAGGAACTCGACGGTGCCGGCGCCCAGATAGCCGAGCTTGCGCATCGCGTCGGCGCAGATCTCGCCGATCTCGGCCCGCATCGCCTCGTTGAGCGCGGGCGAGCCGCCCTCCTCCCAGACCTTCTGGTGCCGGCGCTGGAGCGAGCAGTCGCGCTCGGCCAGGTGCACCGCGCCGCCGCGGCCGTCGCCCAGCACCTGTACCTCGATGTGGCGCGGGTTGGTGAGGTACTTCTCCAGGTAGACCGCGTCGTCGCCGAACGCCGCCTTGGCCTCGGAGCGGGCCATGCCGAGCGCTTGGCTCAGCTCGGCTTCCGAGCGCGCCACCTTCATGCCGCGCCCGCCGCCGCCGGCCGCCGCCTTGACCAGCACCGGGTAGCCGATCTCGGCGGCGACGCGCTTGGCCTCCTCCGGGTCCTCGATGCCGCCGTCGGAGCCGGGCACGCACGGGATGCCGAGCTTGAGCGCGGTGCGCTTGGCCTCGATCTTGTCGCCCATGATCCGGATGTGCTCGGCCTTGGGGCCGATGAAGCCGATCTCGTGGTGGGCCAGCACCTCGGCGAAGCGCGCGTTCTCCGAGAGGAAGCCGTAGCCGGGATGGACCGCGTCGGCGCCGGTGATCTCGCAGGCGGCGATGATCGAGGGGATGTTGAGGTAGCTGTCGCGGGCGGCCGGCGGGCCGATGCAGACGCTCTCGTCGGCGAGCCGCACGTGCATCGCGTCGGCGTCGGCCGTCGAGTGCACCGCCACGGTCTTGATGCCGAGCTCCTTCGACGCCCGGAGGATGCGAAGCGCGATCTCGCCGCGGTTGGCGATCAGGATCTTGTCGAACATGGCAGGGGCGCTTTCGAGCGGAGGGTGCGCGGTTCGGGTGGGGACAGGCGCGCCCGACTACTCGATGACGATCAGGGCTTCGCCGTACTCGACCGGCTGCCCGTCCTCGACGAAGATCGCGGCCACCGTGCCGGCGCGGGGCGCGACGATCTCGTTGAAGGTCTTCATCGCCTCGATCAGCAGCAGCTTGTCGCCGACCTCGACCCGGGAGCCGACCTCGACGAAGGCCTTCGCCTCGGGCGAGGGGCGCAGGTAGGCGGTGCCGACCATCGGCGACGGCACGGCGCCGGGATGGGTCTTGCCGCGCTCGGGGGCGGCGCCGGGGCCGGGGCCGGGGCTCGGCACGGGCGCAAGCGCCGCCGGGGCCGCCATCGCGGCGGGCGCGGCCACCTGGACGCTCACGGGCTCGATCCGGCGGACGACGCGGATGCGCAGATCCCCCTTCTCGACCTCGATCTCGGACAGGCCGGTCTCGGTGACGAGGTTGGCGAGCTCGCGCACGAGATCGGCATCGATGGGGTCGTGCTTGGACATCGGGCCTGTCTTCTGGGGGCTTGACCTGGGATTGGGGTGACCGCCGCGGCGGCGCCGATCCGCCGGCGCGGCCGCGCGACCGGGGCCCGGATCCCGCGAAGGCGCCGGTCTTAGACGACCGGGCGCGTTCGCGACACCCTTTCTCGCCTCAGCAGGAGGCGTGGCCGCACTGGCGGACGTCGGCGATGGTCTTGCGGATCGGGTCGACGCCGACGGCGCCGGGGATGATCTCGTCGCCGATGATGAAGGCGGGCGTGCCGGACAGGCCGAGCTTGTCGCCGAGGCCGCGGTTCTCGGTGAGCGCCGCCTTCACCTCGGGGCCCTGGGCGTCCTTCTGCAGCCGGGCCACGTCGAGCCCCATCGCCTTGGCGACGTCGAGGGCCTTGGCGCCGTTCGCCCGGCCCTTGGATTCGAGCAGCTTCTGGTGGAACTCGAACAGCTTGTCGCCCTTGAGCTGCTGCTTGGCGGCGAGCGCGATCTGGCTGGCCTCGAGCGATTCCGGGCCGAGCACCGGGAAATCCTTGATCACCACGCGCAGCTTCGGATCGGCCTTGATCAGCGCCTGCACGTCGCCGAGCGCCTTGCGGCAATAGCCGCAATTGTAGTCGAAGAACTCGATCATCGTGACGTCGCCCGCCGGGTTGCCGGCGACGACGTCGTGCGGGCTGTCGAGCAACGCCTTCTGCGATTCCTTGAGCGCGGCGGCCTGGGCCAGGCGCTGGGTCTCGGCCTGGCGCTTCTCGCCCTCGGCGATCGCCTCCTGCAGCACGTCGGGGTTCTTGATCAGGTAGTCCTTGACGATCGCCTCGATCCCGGCGCGCTGCGCATCGGTGAAGGGCGCGGCCGGCGCGGTCTGCGCCCGGGCCGGGAGGCCGAGGGGCATGGCCAAGGGAACGGCCAAGGGGACGGCGAGCAGCAGCGCGCGGCGGGAGGCCGAGAGGAAACGGGAGAGAGGCATACGTCCTCGCTGGGCGGGCGCGGCGGGCGGGCCGGACCGGGGTCTGGCCGGTCCGCTATCGGCCGGGTTAGGCGTTTTCACGGCGGCGGGTCAAATCCCGTCGTGCCCGATCGAAGTTTCTCCCGCGAGGCGTCACGCCGATGATCAATCCCATCCGGGCCTTCCGGCTCCGCCCGCGCTTGCTCGCGGCGTTCGGCATCATGGCCGCGGGCGCGCTGCTGATGCCGGGCGACGACCTCGTCACCCGCCTGCTCGCCGGCTGGTGCGCCGGGATCGTGGCCTACGCGATGCTGATCGTCCACCAATCCACCGGGCAGTCGCGCGACGCCCTGCGCCTGCAGGCGTCGCGCCTCGACGACAGCGCGGCCCTGGTGACGGTGTTCACGCTGCTCGCGGCCGCGGCGAGCTTCGCCGCCGTCGGCGTGCTGGTGCTCGGCGGCAAGGCGAGCGGTGCCGGCAAGGTCTTCGACCTGACGCTCGCCGGGGCGACCGTGCTGTGCACCTGGGCCTTCGTGCAGCTCGTCTTCACGATCCACTACGCCCACGTCTACTACGGCGACGACGCGCCCGGCGAGAGCCGCGGCGGCCTCGACTTCCACGGCGACGACGCCCCCGACTTCTGGGACTTCCTGTACTTCACCGTCACCATCGGCGCGGCGGCGGCCACCTCGGACACCAACATCACCAGCAAGCGCATGCGCCGGATCGCCACCGTGCAGACGGTCTACGCCTACCTGTTCAACACCGGCGTGCTGGCGCTCGCCGTCAACATGGCGGCGGGGTTCGTCGGGCATTGAGGGGGGTTGCGCAGCATCGCCGACCCGTCCGAGGGCTGACCCGCGGCCGCCGCCCGGGTACAAGCGTCCGATGATCCCCATCTCCCGCCGTGCCGCCGCCGTCGCGCCCTTCCTCGCCATGGACGTGATGGCCGCCGCCGCCGGGAAGGCGCGCGCCGGCGAGGACGTGGTGCGGATGGAGGTCGGGCAGCCCTCGGCGCCGGCGCCGCGGGCGGTGATCGTCGCCGCGCAACGCGCGCTCGAGGGCGGCCGCGTGCCCTACACCGAGGCCCTGGGGATGCCGGAGCTGCGCGCGCGCATCGCGCGGGACTACCGCGAGCGTTACGGCGTCGCGGTGGCGCCGAAGCGGGTCGTGGTCACCACCGGCTCGTCGGCCGGCTTCATCCTGGCGTTCCTGAGCCTGTTCGACGCCGGCGCCCGCGTCGGCGTGCCCCAGCCGGGCTACCCGGCCTATCACAACATCCTCGCGGCCCTCGACCTGGTGCCGGTGCCGATGCGGCTCCGCGCGGCCGACCGCTACGCCCCCACCGCCGCGCTGCTGCGGGAGACCCATGCCGCGCACGCCCTCTCGGGCGTTCTGGTGATGAGCCCGGCCAACCCCTCCGGCACGGTGATCGGCGAGGCGGCGCTGGCGGAGCTGTGCGCAGCGGCGCGGGCGCTCGGCCTGCCCTTCGTCTCCGACGAGATCTACCACGGGCTCGGCTACGGCGTGCCGACGACGACCGCCCTGCGGTTCGACCCGGACGCGATCGTGATCAACTCGTTCTCGAAGTACCACTGCATGACCGGCTGGCGCGTCGGCTGGATGGTGGTGCCCGACGCCCTCGTGCGCCCGATCGAGCGGCTGGCGCAGCACCTCTACATCTCGGCGCCCACCCTCTCGCAGGTCGCCGCGCTCGCCGCCTTCGACGCCACCGAGGAACTCGACGCGGTGCGCGACGGCTACGCCCGCAACCGCGCGATCCTGCTCGACGCGTTCCCGGGCCTCGGCCTCGGGCGGACGCATCCGGTCGACGGCGCGTTCTACCTCTACGCGGACGTGGCCCACCTCACCAACGACGCCTCCGCCTTCTGCCGGCGGATGCTCGACGAGGCCGGCGTGGCGGCCACCCCCGGCCTCGACTTCGACCGGGAGGCCGGCCACCACCACGTCCGGTTCTCCTTCGCCGGCTCGGAGGCCGAGTGCCGGGAAGCGGTGCGGCGCCTGCGAACCTGGCTGGCGTGAGCGCGGCGCGGACGCCCCGGTCAGGCCGCCAGGACGGCGGCGTCCGCGACCGAGGCGGCGGCCAGCGCCGTCGCGGTCGCCGCCTCGAAGGCCTGGAAGGCGGCGGTCGCAGCGGTCCAGTCCTGCGCCTTCACCCCGGCGCAGAGGGCAGCCGCGCGGGCGGCGGCATCGGCGACGCCGGCGCGGACGCCGGCGGGCAGGATCGGATCGACGGTGATCGTCATCATGCCGGTATGCGGCACCGCGCCGATCAGCACCGAGGCGAGGCGGCGCTTCCAGGCGGCGCAGTCGGCCGGCAGGCGGGCGAGGGCGAGGGTGAGCGGGTCGCCGTCCAT
>NZ_JAKSYQ010000057.1:0-543 GCF_022829665.1 Methylobacterium sp. E-041
CGTCGGCGAGATGGCGAGCGACCGGCTGCCCGACACGCCGGCCGAGCGCAGCGGCGCCCTCCTGCAAAGCCTCGGCGACGCGTCGTTCCGCCGGACCTTCCTGCAGCCGGTCGGCACCCCGGAGGCGGTCGACGCGCAGGACGGGATCCGGATCGCGCTCGGCGCCGGCCGCACGATCCACTTCCGCGCCTCGGGCAACGCCCCCGAGCTGCGGTGCTACACCGAGGCGCCGACCGCCGCGGAAGCCAAGAACCTCCTCGCTTGGGGGCTGCAGGCCGCGGCCACAGCGATGGCAGCCCAGGCCGAGCGCGCGTAGCGGCCGCGCCCTGTGCAAAGATCGAGGTTAACGGCGCGCCATCCATAACGGACCGTCGCTGCAACGCGCGGCCGAAAACTTAAGTAAGATCACGGGCTTGGGCGCGGTCAACCTGCTCGAATGCGTGCGCACCCTCAAGCCCGACGCGCGCTACTACCAGGCCTCGTCGTCGGAGATGTTCGGCCTGATCCAGGAGCAGGTGCAGAGCGAGGCGACGCCGTTCTACC
>NZ_JAKSYQ010000304.1:0-49884 GCF_022829665.1 Methylobacterium sp. E-041
CCGCCGCCCCGTCTCGATGAACAGGGGTATACGGACCACCCAGCAGCCCGTCAACAGCCAAAACGGAACTTTCTTCGATTTCGACGACAGAACCACGACAGGCCGCCCGGACGGCCCTCCAGCGATCCTGAGACGGGTGCGCCCTCTCCGGGAACGATCGGCCCCTCCATCCGTAGAACCGCGTCGCCGCGGGGGCGGCACGGAGCATGCGCGATGGCGATCCAGGCCCTGAACGACCGCAAGAAGCTGTCGAGCGATTTCAACGAGGCCAACGACGCCTTCATCGATGCGGTGCTCAACGCGCTGAAGGCCGGCGAGATGCCGCTGGAGCTGGCCCGCGCCTACCTCGCCCACCCGGTGGCGATGATGCATGCGGACGGGGCGCAGGCGGTGGCCAACTACTTCGACCGCATCCTGGCGCAGCGCCCGACGATCGACTGGGCGCCGGGCGCGTAGGGACGACCGGTCAGATCGCGGGCGGGGCGAAGCCTCCGAAGCTCGCCTCGAGATGACGGCCGAGGGCGAGGGCCACGTCCTCGCGCCACGGGTGGGCCGCCACCTGCACCCCGATCGGCATCCCCTCGGGCGAGGTGCCGACGCGGACCGCCACCGCCGGCCAGCCGGTGAGGTTGTGGTTCTGGGCGTAGCCGACCCCGCGCTGCAGCGCCGGATCGAAGCTGGTGCCGTGCGCCGGCGCGACGTAGGGCGCCACCGGCGACAGCACCGCGTCGTAGCCCTGCAGGAAGGCGAGCTGCGCGTTGCGGAACGCGTCCCAGCGGGCGAACGCCGCCAGCGCCTCGGTGATGCCAGCCATGGCCGGCGCCGCGCGCGTGCCGAGCGACTGCTCGAACAGCGGCGAGATCCGCTCGGTCCCGATCGAGCGCAGGAAGGCGCGGGTGCCGGCGCCCCCGTCGCCGCGGGTCATGTCGTAGTAGACCGCCGCCGCCGTCTCGGCCTCCGGCAGACGGCGCTCCTCGACCGTCAGGCCGGCCTCCGCGAACGCCCTCGCCGCCGCGCGCACGGCCGCCGCGATCTCCGGCGTCGGGGCCGAGGCGCCGTCGTCGTCGAAGAAGGCGAGCTTCAGCCCGCGCAGGCCGACGGCGTCCGGATCGCGCAACGGCATGTCGACGATGGTGTAGTCGCGAAAATCCGGCCCGGCGACGATGGGCAGCGCGAGGGCGAGGTCGTCGACGCGGCGGGCGATCAGGCTGACATGGAACACGCTGTTGCGGGCACCCATCGGCCGGGGAAACTGCCCGGTGCGCGGGATGCGGCCCGAGGTCGGCTTCAGCGCGGCCAGCCCGCAATAATGCGCCGGGACGCGGATGCTGCCGCCGGCATCGGTGCCGAGGCCGAGGGGCGAGCCGCCGGCCGCGACGATCGCCGCCTCGCCGCCGCTGCTGCCGCCCGGCGTGCGGGCGAGGTCGTAGGGGTTGTTGGTGCGGCCGTAGACGAGGTTGTCGGTCTCCAGCGCGCCGGCGAGCTCCGGCACGTTGGTCTTGCCGAGCACGATCGCGCCGGCCGCGCGAAGGCGGGCCACCGCAGTCGCGTCGGCCTTCGGCACGTAGGCGGCCCGGCCCAGCGTGCCGCCGGTGCAGACCACGCCCGCGGTCTCCAGCGTGTCCTTGATCGTCACCGGGACGCCGTGCAGCGGTTTCGGCGCCTCGCCCCGCGCCAGGGCGGCGTCGGCGGCCGCCGCCTCGCGCCGCGCGGAGTCGGCGGTGAGCTGCACGACGGCGTTGAGCTGCGGGTTGACCGCGGCGATGCGGGCCAGATGCGCCTCGACCACCTCCGCGGCGGTGACGCGCCGGGTGCGGATCGCCTCGGCCAGCGCGCTCGCGGAGGCGGCGGTGAGCGCGTTCGTGCCGCCCGCCCGGGCGGGCGATGCCGCGAGGGCCGCAGCCGTCGCGATCCCGCCGAGCAGGGCGCGTCGGTCGATGGTGGTGGTGTCGTGCACGGGCGTCATCCGCTGGGGTGTGGGGGACGAGGCATCTTCCGTGCCGGCGCGGCCGGGAGACACGCGGCGCCCCGGTCAGTACCCCTTCTTCACCTGCGCCAGCGCGCCGGTGAGGCCGCGGGCGATGCGGGCGCGCTCGTCGGGCGAGGCGTCGCGGGCGACGACGACGTATTCCCGGCGCGAGACCAGGGTCAGGCGCTGCAACCCGAACTCCTCGTCCTCGACCTGGGTGAGCTTGGTCCAGAGCGGGTTGAAGCGCCATTGGTGGCGCTCGCCGCGGTGGCTGACGCGGGTGAGCAGGATCTCGAGCTGGGAGATCATCACCTCCTCGAAGGAGCGGCCGCGGCGGAAGCTGACCTTGAGCGCGGCGTAGATCGCCAGCATGTCGAGGCCGAAGAAGCCGGCGACCGGCCAGAAGCCCATGCGCCAGCACCACACCGAGATCACCAGCGAGACCAGGCAGCAGCCCGTCATCACCACCTTGAAGCCGGCGCGGCTCAGGGACTGGGCCGGCCGGATGGTGGCCGAGAACACCGGCCGGTCGATGGTATCGGGATCGAGGCCGTCCGGGTGGACGTGGAGGTTGCCGCTCGCCATAGGGCCAATATAACCCGACGATGCCAGCCAAGAAGCCGCCCGCCGTGAAGAAAGCCGCGATCGGGGGCACGCTCGCCCGACCGATCGTCGCACGCGCCACCCGCGCGCCCGATCCGGTCGGCCCCGAGGCCGTCGTCGCGATCTTCTCGCGCCTGCGGGCGGCCAATCCCGAGCCGCGGGCCGAGCTCACGTTCCTCAACCCCTACACGCTGCTCGTCGCGGTGGTGCTGTCGGCCCAGGCGACCGACGTCGGCGTGAACCGGGCGACCGGGCCGCTCTTCGCGATCGCCGACACCCCGGAGGCGATGCTGGCGCTCGGCGAGGACCGGGTGCGCGACTTCATCCGCACGATCGGGCTGTTCAACACCAAGGCGAAGAACGTGATCGCGCTCTCGCGCATCCTGGTCGAGCAGCACGGCGGGGTGGTTCCGCGCAGCCAGGCGGAGCTGCAGGTGCTGCCCGGCGTCGGCGCCAAGACCGCGAGCGTGGTGCTCAACGTCGCCTTCGGCGAGGCCCGCATCGCGGTCGACACCCACATCTTCCGCGTCGCCAACCGCATCCCGCTGGTGGTCGCCGCCACCACCGACAAGGTCCAGGCCGGGCTGGAGGCGCTGGTGCCCGAGCCCTTCCGCCTCAATGCCCACCACTGGCTGATCCTGTTCGGCCGCTACGTCTGCAAGGCGCGCAAGCCCGACTGCCCGAACTGCCCGATCGCCGACCTGTGCCGCTACCCGGACAAGACGGCGTGAGGGGGCGCCCCGGTGCGAGGCCTGCAAGGGGGAAGGCATCCCGCCATCCCGGGGCGCCGAAGGCGAGCCCGGGATGACGGGGCGGGGGCGGGAAGCGTGCGCGCGACGGACGAACGCCGGCGTCGACCAAGGCCGAGGAAGGCGCGCCGCGCGTATCCCCCACCCGGCTAACGCGTTGTGCTGCCAGCGCGCTTCGGGTAGTTTGCGGCACGGTCGCCGGGGTTCCCAGCCATGACATGTGCCCGCGGCCCGACCTCTCCCGAGGTCTGAACGCCGCGGAATCCGCGCACGTCTCGTCGCCAAGGAGCCACGGCCCGATGGACTTCCTCAAACCACGGTACACGCCTATGAACCGCCGCCGTCGCATCTACGAGGGCAAGGCGAAGGTCCTCTACGAGGGTCCGGAGCCGGGAACGCTCATCCAGCACTTCAAGGACGACGCGACCGCCTTCAACGCGAAGAAGCACGAGATCATCGACGGCAAGGGCGTGCTGAACAACCGGATCTCGGAGTTCGTCTTCCAGCACCTCAACGACATCGGCGTGCCGACCCATTTCATTCGCCGGCTCAACATGCGCGAGCAGCTGATCCGCGAAGTCGAGATCATCCCGCTCGAGGTGGTGGTGCGCAACGTCGCCGCCGGCTCGCTGGCGACGCGGCTCGGGCTCGAGGAGGGCACCCAGCTGCCGCGCTCGATCATCGAGTTCTACTACAAGAACGACGCGCTCAACGACCCGATGGTGTCGGAGGAGCACATCACCGCGTTCGGCTGGGCGACGCCCCAGGAGATCGACGACATCATGGCGCTGGCGATCCGCGTCAACGACTTCCTGTCGGGCCTGTTCCTCGGCGTCGGCATCCGCCTGGTGGACTTCAAGATCGAGACCGGCCGCCTGTGGGAAGGCGACATGATGCGCATCGTCGTCGCCGACGAGATCTCCCCGGATTCGTGCCGGCTGTGGGACATCAAGTCCGCCGACAAGCTCGACAAGGACCGCTTCCGCAAGGATCTCGGCGGCCTGATCGAGGCCTATACCGAGGTCGCCAAGCGGCTCGGGATCATGTCGGAGAACGAGAAGGTCCAGACCGGCGGACCGCGCCTGGTCCAGTAGGGCCGTCGACGGCGCCCGCGCGCAGCCGCGCGTGGGTCGAGAGATCGGGATCGAAGCCCGGATGATAATGGGGGTCCTGCACCAGCAGCGGCCCCCATCGCATTTTAAATGCCGCGACCTCGCGGGCGTGGCGGCTTTCGGCCTCCGGCGAGCGCCTTCGGCTCGCGCCCTCGCGGTGATGCAGCACCGCGCTTGGCACCATCAGCGTGCGGTGGCCGGCCGCGTTCAGGCGCAGGCACAGGTCGACGTCGTTGAAGTCGACCGCGAAATGCGCGGCGTCGAAGCCGCCGACCGCGCGGAACTTGGCCGCCTCGACCACGAGGCAGGCGGCGGTGACGGCCGAGACCGCATGCGTCGCCCGCAGGCGCATGCCGTCGCCGGGGGCGTCCCCGGGGAAGTGCCGATGCGCATGGGTGGCGAGGCCTCCGGTGCCGAGCACGATGCCGCCGTGCTGGATCCGGCCCTCCCCGTCGAGCAGCTTGGCGCCGACCGCGCCGATCTCGGGCCGCAGCGCCTCGCGCACCATCCGCCCGAGCCAGTCCGGCCTGAAGGCCTCGACGTCGTTGTTGACGAAGGCGAGCAGCGCGCCTCGCGCCAGCGCGGCGGCGGTGTTGTTCATGCCGGCGAAGTCGAACGGCCCCGGGCAGGCGACGACGCGCACCCCCTCGCCTTCGAGGGCGCGGAAGTAGGCCAGGGTCTCGGGCGCGCGGCTGTCGTTGTCGGCGATCAGGATCTCGAGGGTCGGCCAGTCGGTGCGGGTGCGCAGGCCGTCGAGGCACGCGCGCAGCAGATCGACCCGGTCGCGGGTCGGGACGATGACGCTGACCAGGGGAAGCGGATCGGGCAGCGGATGCAGGGCCGAGACGACGCCGTCGGGTTCGCACGCGAGCCGGGTCGCGGCCCGACCGGTGCGGTCGAGGTGGCGGCGTAGGCTGGCGAGCCGGGTTTCGAGATGTGCGTCTCGCGGCCCCCGCCTTCCCTCGCCCTGAAGCGGGAGAGGGTGGGCCTCGCGCGCGCGAGGGTCGGGAGCGGGGAGCGCCGTGACCGGATCGGTCGCTCCCTTCTCCCGCCCGCCTTCGGAGGGTCCCCTCCCCCGCAGAGGGGGGAGGGAAGGCGCGCGGTCGGAAGCGAGGTCCGGCCCGATCCGAACCGACACGATCCCCGGCAGGTGCCCGATCGCGTCCGGGCCGAAGCGCTCGACGATGCGCAAGGCGGCGTCGAGCGCCGAGATCTCCGCGTCCCCGCCGGCGATCGCGCAAAGGCTCGCCCGGCGCACGGCGAGCACCGGGCCGAGCCAGTCGACGGCCATCAGGTAGTCTGGATCGAAGGCCGGGCGCAGCAGCGGGAACACCGGGCCGCCGGGCGAAGCCTGGACCAGCGCGTCGCCGTAGAGCGCGTGCAGGCTCGGATCGGCGGCGAAGGCGGCAGCGAAGGCTCGGCGGGCACCCGCGACGAGCACGTGACCCGGTGCCGTGAGCAGGCGGAGGTCGGGATCGTCCGACGGGACGGGCTCGGTCGGAAACCGGTCCAGGATCCCGGGCGGCAGCGCCAGGCGGTGATCGATGCCGACGAGGGCCGCGCATTGCTGGCGCGCGCGCAGGCGCCGGCCGGTGAGGCGGGCCCAGAGGATCGCGAAGGTCCGCCGCGGATGACGCGCCAGGGTGGCGGCGACGGCGCGCGTGCCCGAGCCAGCCATGGCTATTCCAGGTCCTCGCCGAAGGTCGTGAGCGACAGGGCGGGATGATAGAACGGATCGTGCCGGATCACGTCGCGCCAGCGCTCGGTGAAGCGGGCGGCCTCCGCCTCGAACCGGATGCGCTTGGCGCCCACCGACGGGCCGCGGCTCACCGATTCGAGGTGAGCCAGGGTGGCGGCCGGCGTCCACACCGTCTTGCAACCGGCCGCCCCGAGGCGGAGGCAGAAATCCACGTCGTTGAAATCGACCGGGAACGCCTCCGCGTCGAAGCCGCCGAACGCCCGATAGTTTTCCCGTGAAACAGCGAGGCACGCGGCGGTGACGGCCGAGACCTCGTGCGCGACCCGCATCTGCCCGAGACGGCCGGGGCTGCCCGCGGGGCGCTTGCGCAGGATGTGCCCGGCCCGCCCGCCGAGCCCGACGACGACGCCGGCATGCTGCAACGTGCCGTTCGCGTAGAGCAGCTTGGCGCCGACCGCGCCGACCTCCGGCCGCAGCGCCTGCCGGACCATCGCGTCGAGCCAATCCGGGTGCAGCACCGCCACGTCGTTGTTGAGCAGCACGACGACGGCGCCGGTCGCGGCCGCCACCCCGGCATTGACCATCGCCGAGAAGTTGAAGGGCGCATCGAACGCGACGATCCGCACCCGCCGATCGCGCCGGAGCGCGTCGTAGTGAGCGAGCACCGCCGGATCGGTCGAGCCGTTGTCGACGATCACGCACTCGATGGCAGGGTAGGCGGTCTCGTGCAGGACGCCGCGGCAGACCCGCTCGATCAAGTCGAGCCGGTCGCGCGACGGGATCACGATGCTGACGCGCGGCGCCGGCTCGGGCAGCGGCCAGAGCAGGTCGACGACGCCGTCGCGGATCACCGGCTCGGCGGCGTCGGTGCGATGCCGGGCGAGCGCGGCGGCGCGCGGCGCGGCATCCGGCGCGGCCCCGGTGGTCTCGGCGAGGATGCGCGGGAGGTGCGCCACACGGGTCGCGCGCGCGCCGAGCCACAGGTCGAGGACGAGCGGAAACGCCGCGATCGCCCCGGCCGGGTCTTCGGGAAGGCGCGCGAGCAGGGCCGGCGCGGCGAGCCACGGCCGGCCCTGGTAGCCGGTGGTGCGGGCGAGATCCGGGCTCCAATCCGGTTTCAGCCGGGGCGCGCCGTCGCGCAGCTCGTCGGCGTAGATCAGGTCGGCCGTGCCGATCTCTGCGGCGAGCCGAGCGAGCGCGTCGGGCCTCAGCCGGTCGCCGGCGCGGAGCAGGCAGAGGGGCGCGATTCCGAGGACATCCCCGAGGCCGCGATCGTCGCGCCAGGCCTCGTGCGCGATGCGAGGGTCGTCGGGCGTGGCCTGCAAGGTGGCGTGCAGGACGATCGCGCGCCAGTCGGGATGGGTCTGCGCGCGCAGGCTCGCGAGCGTCGCGGCGAGGCTTTCGGCATCCGCGTCGGCCAGGACGAGCACGCGGATCATGCCGAACGCCCCCTTCCCTCCCCCGCCTTCGGGGGAGGGCGGAAGGAGGGCGCGGTCCGCCGCCCAATCCGAGAACCGCGCGCGCGGCGTCACCGCGCAGGTCCCGCGGAGGGTGTCGCGATAGCGGCGCTCGTCGCCGCGCAGGCGTTCGTAGAGGGCGGAGACGGCGCGGAGCGGCCGGGTCGCGAGCGCTTGCAGGAACAGGCTCGCCTCGGTGCGGCGGCCGACGCGCTCCAGCACGAAGCCGGGTCCGGCGGCGAGGCGGATCTCGCGAAGGTCGTCCGGGAGCAGGCCGAGCCAGTGGGCGCAGGGCTGCGCGACGCCGGGCAGCACCACGTCCTGCGCGCCCTCGGCGCGGATCAGGCGCAGCATCGGCCGGCGCGGCCGGGCGGTCGGCGGCTCGCGATAGGTCAGGACGACCCAGCCGCCGCGGCCGATCTCCGGCAGCACGAGGCGGCGGTCGAAGACCGGGTCGGCCGCCGGCACGCAGTGGAACGCGGTCGCGCGCCCGAGGTCGAGCCGGGCGGTCAGGCGCGGAACGGGCCGTCTCCCGGCTTGGGCTTCACTGCGCGGCGCCCGCCTCGGCCGGAGCTTCGGAGGGCGCCTCGGACGGGGCCTGGGCCACCGGCGCGCGGCGGCGGGGTTTCGGCTTCGCCGCCGCCGCCTTCGGGGCGCCGCCCAGGCCGACGACGATCTCGTAGTCGGCGCTCACGGCGGCCGGCACGGGGATGTCGTCCTCCACCACCGTGGCGAAGCCCTGGGCCTCGCCCGACCCGACCGAGACCGCGACGCGGCGGGTGCGGGTGCTGACGGTCTTGTCGTCGTGCTTGATCGCGATGGTGAAGGGCACGTCGAACCGGCCGGGCGCGCCGGAGGGGCCGAGCAGGACGCGGGCCTCGATGCCGACCTTGACCGTGATCGACCCGTCCGCGCGCCGGGTGCACTCGCGGGCGATGCGCCCGAGGGAGACCTGGCTGCGGATGCCGGCGCCGGTGGCGCCGGCCGGGTTGGTGAGCGCGGCGCCGCCGTCCGGCACGTCGACGGTCGGGCAGTTGGGCGCCTCGAGCTCCTTGGGCTGCGACGGCGGCACGGTGGTGCCGCCGTACTTGAGCAGGTTGGAGAAGATGTTGCCCTCCTCGGCACCCGCGGGCGCCGCGCCGAGCGCGAGGGCGAGCCCGCAGAGGGCCGTTCGCCCGATCCCCAAAGCCCCGATCATGCCGCGCCTCCCGATGCTCACTTCAGGCTGTCGAACCCGGCCGCGAAGCCCTTCATCGACAGCGGGATGCCGACGCCCTCTTCCGGCGTCTGGAACACGATGAAGGTCGCCTGCGTGCCAGCCTTGAACTGGCGCACGAGGCCCTCGTCCATCACCACCTCGGCGACGCAGCCGGTGGTGAGGCAGCGCACGAAGCCGGCGCGGCCGACGTCGGTCTGGTCGATCTTCAGACCGAGGCCCGACGGCAGCAGCACGCCGAGCGGCGCGACCACGCGCAGGAGGTAGCCGCGGTTGTCGGCGGTCTTCAGGACGATGACCACCAGGGTGAGGTTCGGGCGGTCCTCGGCGGCGAGATACTGCACCATGGCGCATTGCTCGGCCTTGGCGCCGGCCGGGGTCTCGCAGCGCAGCTGCCAGTCCTCGAAGGTCTTGCGCACCATGCCCTGCGCCTGCGCCGCGCCGCCGAGGCCGCCCAGCAGGCCGCCGGCGAGGGCCACGGTTGCCAGCGCCGACGACAGGCGCCTGACACGGTCGAAACTCCTGTGCAGCCGCACCGACGATCCCTTCACGAGCGCGCCCCCGAGCCCGTTGCGGGCGGGAGGCCTTGCCGAAAACCCGGGTGTTCCGACCATGCGGGGCCCGGCGCTGTCAAGCGAGCCGCGCCGGCGCGCGCGGCAAACGCGCGGGCCTCAGCGCCGCCTCGTCCCGCCCGGGCCCGAAACGCGGCGGCCGGACACCGTGCGGACCGAATGTTGCCACAATGCGCTATCGCTGGGACGCGCCGCGACCTAGATATCGCAGCGATGCATCATCACACGAGAGCCGGCGCCATGCGTGTCCTCGCCCTGACGGTCCTGCTGCTCGGCGCCACCGGCGTCGCGGCGACGGCCGAGCCGCTTCCGATCGGCGAGACGACCTACGTCGAGCGCTCGCTCAACCGCAGCGGCCTGCTCACGGTCGAGCATCCGCCGGTGGAGGTGAACCCCTACGGCCGCCGCAACGGCAACGCCGCCATCGCCGGCTTCTGCCGCGAGGGTGGGCTGATCCGTCGCCGCGACGAATTCGGCAACCCGATCGTCGTGCGCCAGCGCGAGCTCTGCGACAGCGTCGCCCCGCGCACCCTCGATCCCGGCGAGGTCGACCCCCGCCCGGCCTGGCCGGCGGAACGGGTCTCGCGCGAGCGGGTGCTGCGCGCGAAGGGGTGAGATTCGCGAAGCCGCACCGTTCGCCCACGCGGTTTCACGCTCCTTCCCGTCATTCCGGGGCGCCGAAGGCGAGCCCGGGATCCAGAACCGCAGGTCGTGTTCCCGTATGCGCCGTCGCGGCTCTGGATTCCGGGCTCCGCTGCGCGGCCCCGGGATGACGGGGAGGGACCGGTGGAATGGCGCGTCCTCGGTCCGCGATCCGCACCCTCACCCGTAGCGATGCAGCGCCGTGCCGTTGCGCTTGAGCCAGGCCTCGGCCGCGTCGACCTCGGGGCAGAGCTGGCCGAGCAGCGTCCAGAACCGGGCCGAATGGTTCATCTCGCGCAGGTGCGCCATCTCGTGGGCGACGAGGTAGTCGAGCACGACGGGCGGCGCGAGGATCAGGCGCCAGGAGAAGTTCAAGGCGCCGCCGGCGGTGCACGAGCCCCAGCGGCTGCGCGTGTCGCGCACCGTGATCCGCACCGGGCCCTGGCCGAGCTTGGCCGTGTAGTGCGCCACCGCACGCGCGAGGTCGCGGCGCACCTCCCCGTCGAGGAAGGCCTGCACCCGGCGGGCGACGTGCTCGGGCCCGCAGGAGACCGACAGCACCGGCTCGGCCGCGTCGGCCTCGATCCGGGTGATGCCGCTGCGCGAGCCCCGCCGCACGATCCGGTGCGGCACCCCGCGCAGGGGCACCATCGCGCCCTCCGCGAACGGCACCCGCTCGGGCACGCGGGCGAGGCGCGCGGCGATCCAGTCGCCGTGGCTCACGGCGAAGCGCTGGGCGGTGCTGATCGCGCTGCGGGCCGGCAGGGTGATCACCACCTCGCCGGTGGCGGCCGAGACCCGCAGCGTCAGGCGCCGCGCGGTCGGGCGCCGACGCACCGCGACGCGGTAGGTCTCGCCGTCGTGCACGATATCGAGATGGTCGGGATCGGGGCGTCGCAGCAGCGCGAAGGGCATGGTGCCAGTCTAGCTGCGTGGCCGCCGCCCCTCCAGGGCGGCGACGCCAGATTCCGGCGCGTTTTCGCCCCGTCGGAAGCGCCGCTCAGCTCGCGAGCTGAATCGGCGCCGCGGCGTCGGCCGGAAGCCCCTGCATCGCGCGCACGAAGGCGGCGATCCGCGGGGCGATGATCGTTCGGTAGCGCGAGCCGTTGAACACGCCGTAATGCCCGACGCCCGGCTGCAGGTGGTAGGCCTTGCGCTCCTGGGGCAGGTTCGGCGTCAGGTCGAGGGCGGCGAGCGTCTGGCCGACGCCGGAGATGTCGTCGTTCTCGCCCTCGACCGCGAGGATCGCGCAGCGGCGGATCGCCGTCAGGTCGACCGGCACGCCGCGGTGGCGCATCGTGCCCTTGGGCAGGTCGTGGTTCACGAACACCGTCTCGACGGTCTGGAGGTAGAACTCGGCCGTCAGGTCCATCACCGCCAGGTACTCGTCGTAGAACTCGCGGTGCTTCTCCGCCGAATCGCCGTCGCCCTTCACGAGATGGTCGAACATGTCGGAATGGGCCGTCACGTGCCGGTCGAGGTTCATCGCCATGAATCCCGAGAGCTGCAGGAAGCCCGGATAGACCGCCCGCCACGCGCCCGGATGGATCGGCGGCACGTAGGAGATCGTGTTGGTCTCGAACCAGGCCTGCCCGCGCTCCTGCGCCATGCAGTTCACGGCGGTGGGCGAGCGGCGGGTGTCGATCGGCCCGCCCATCAGGGTCATCGAGACCGGCACGCCGGGATCGCCCGCGGCCTCCATCACCGCGATCGCCGCCAGCACCGGCACCGCCGGCTGGCACACGGCCATCACGTGCAGGTCCGGCCCGAGCGCGGCGAAGATCGCCTTGCAATAGTCGATGTAGCTGTCGAGATCGAACCGGCCGGCGAGCAGCGGCACCATGCGCGCATCCGACCAGTCGGTGACGAAGACGTCGTGGTTCGGCAGCATCGCCTCGACGGTGCCGCGCAGCAGCGTCGCGTAGTGGCCCGACATCGGCGCGACCACGAGGAGCTTCGGCTGCGGGCTGGCCGGCGGGGTCGCGAAGGCGCGCTCGAACGCGATCACCCGGCAGAACGGCCGCTCCCACACGATCCGCTCGGTCACCCGCACGGCGACGCCGTCGACGACGGTCTCGGACAGCCCGAAGGCCGGCTTGCCGTAGCGGCGGGTGGCCCGCTCGAACATCTCGCAGCCGGCGGCCATCGAGCGGGCGTAGGGCGAGTAGGCGAGCGGGTTGGCCGGGTTCTGCAGGCCGAACCGCGCCATGTCGGCGGCCATGCGCGCCGGCGCCATCAGGAACCGCATGCCCTCGAAGGCGGTGTAGGCGAGATCCATCCGGGCCATCGAACGCTCCTTCGCCCGGACGCGGCCGTCGGGCGTTGCAGGCAACCACCTTACCCGGGCGATGGTTCCGGTGAAGGCCCGTCGCGCGGACGTGATGCGATGGTCCTCGGCTCGTTACGCGACACGGCGTGGTCGAGGCGCGGGTCCCCTCTCCCGGACGGGAGAGGGGCGGGGCGGTGCTTCCCGGCCCCCCGAACGACCTACGCGTTGTCGCCGCGGATCGCGGCGATGACCGCGTCGGTGACCTGGCGCGTGGTGGCGGTGCCGCCGAGGTCCGGCGTGTGCAGGCTCGGGTCGGCGGTGACGCGCTCGACCGCGCGCATCAGCCGGTCGGCCGCCGGCGCCTCGCCGAGATGCTCCAGCATCTGGCACGCGGTCCAGAAGGTGGCGATCGGGTTGGCGATGCCCTTGCCCGTGATGTCGAAGGCCGAGCCGTGGATCGGCTCGAACATCGACGGGTAGGTGCGCTCCGGGTTGATGTTGGCGGTCGGCGCGATGCCGAGCGAGCCGGCGAGCGCCGCGGCGAGGTCCGAGAGGATGTCGGCGTGGAGGTTGGTCGCGACGATGGTGTCGAGGGTCTGCGGCTTCATCGTCATGCGCATGGTCATGGCGTCGACCAGCATCTTGTCCCAGGTCACGTCGGGAAAGTCCCGGGCGACCTCCGCCGCGATCTCGTCCCACATCACCATGGCGTGGCGCTGGGCGTTCGACTTCGTCACCACGGTCAGGAGCTTGCGCGGGCGCGACTGCGCGAGCTTGAAGGCGTAGCGGATGATCCGGTCGACCCCGGAGCGGGTCATCATCGAGACGTCGGTGGCGACCTCGTTCGGATGGCCCTGGTGCACGCGCCCGCCGACGCCCGCATACTCGCCTTCCGAGTTCTCGCGCACGATCACCCAGTCGAGCTCCGGCCCCGACACGTGGCGCAGCGGCGAGGTGATGCCGGGCAGGATCCGGGTCGGGCGGACGTTGGCGTACTGGTCGAAGGGCTGGCAGATCGCGAGCCTGAGGCCCCAGAGCGTGATGTGGTCGGGCACGTCGGGCGCGCCGACGGCGCCGAAGAAGATCGCGTCGTGGTGGCGGATCTGGTCGCGCCCGTCGGCGGGCATCATCACGCCGTGGCGCTTGTAGTAGTCCGAGCCCCAGTCGAAGTGGTCGAACCGGAAATCGAAGCTGCCGGCCTTCTCGGCGAGCGCGTCGAGCACCTCGATGCCGGCGGCGATGACTTCGATGCCGATGCCGTCGGCGGGAATGGCGGCGATTCTGTAGGTGGTCATGATGGGTCTCCGTGGGATGCGGTGCGCGGATCGAGCGGGGTTCTAGCGCGCGGTGGCGCCGGCCGGCTCGGCCCGCCGCCCGGAGCGGGCGACGACGAGCGTGAGGACGGCCGAGAGGACGAGGAGCGCCGCCACGAAGACCAGGCCGCCGGTGAAGCTGCCGGTGCGGTCCTTGATCCAGCCGATCGCCCAGGGGCCGACGAAGCCGCCGAGGTTGCCGATCGCGTTGATCGTGGCGATGCCCACCGCCGCGGCCGAGCCGGACAGGAACATCGTCGGCATCGCCCAGAGCGGGGGCTTGGCCGAGCTGATGCCGACGTTGACGAGGCTCAGGGCCGCGACGACCGCCAGCGTCGAGGCTGCGCCGCCGGCCAGCATCAGGCCGGCCGCCGCGACGAGGCAGGCGACGACCACGTGCCAGGTGCGCTCGCCGGTCCGGTCGGAATGGCGCGCCCACAGGATCATCGCGACCACCGCGATCGTCGGCGGCACGGCGTTGAGGAAGCCGACCGCCAGCGTCGACAGGCCGAAGCTCCTGATGATCTGCGGCGCCCAGATGCCGAGCGTGTAGAGGCCGGCGGAGGTGCCGAAGTAGATCAGCGCGAGCGCCAGCACGCGGATGTCGGTGATCCCGGCCATGAGGCCGTGCTTGGCGTGCACCCGCTTGCCGGCGCGCTCGGCGTCCATCTCCGCGACGAGCCAGGCGCGCTGGTCGTCGGCGAGCCACGTCGCCTTCTCGGGCCGGTCGGTGAGGTAGAACAGCACGACGACCCCGAGGATCACGGCCGGCACCGCCTCGACGATGAACATCCACTGCCAGCCGTGCAGGCCGAGGAGGCCCTCCATCTCCAGGAGCGCACTGGAGAGCGGCGAGCCGAGCAGCACCGAGATCGGCGCCGCCGCCATGAACAGCGAGACCACCGCCGCGCGGTAGCGGGCCGGGAACCAGTAGGTCAGGTAGAGGATGATGCCGGGAAAGAACCCGGCTTCCGCCGCGCCGAGCAGGAAGCGCAGCACGTAGAAGCTGGTCTCGCCTTGGATGAAGGCGAAGGCGCCCGACAGCATCCCCCAGGTGATCATCACCCGGGCGATCCACAGGCGCGCGCCGACCTTGTCGAGGATGTAGTTCGAGGGCACCTCGAACAGGAAGTACCCGAAGAAGAACACCCCGGCGCCGAAGCCGAACACCGCCGAGGTGAAGCTGAGGTCCTTGTTCATCGTCAGGGCGGCGAAGCCGATGTTCACCCGGTCGATGAAGGCGACGAAGTACAGCAAGCAGATAAACGGCACCAGGCGCCACGCGACCCGGCGCATGGTCGCCTGCTCGAGCGAGCGGTCCATCGTGTCCTCCTCGGATGGGCTCCAGCGATCGAGTCGGTCTTCAGTGCCAACTTCCATGCAAGATGGCATGTGGTAAGATATTGCAGGCGGCCGCGTCAAGCCTGCATTGCAGCCTCCATGGAAGCTGATAGGCCTGCGCCGTGGTGGGAGGTCGTGATGGTTCGGGTGCGTGCGGAGAAGGCCGAGGAGGGCGACAGGCGTCCCTCCCTCGTCGACGACGCCTATGCGGCGATGAAGGAGGAGATCCGCGAATCGCGGTTTCCGCCCGGGTACCAGGCCTCCGAGCAGGAGATCGCGCTGCGCCTCGGCATGAGCCGGACGCCGGTCCACGAGGCCGCCATCCGCCTGCAGGAGGACGGCCTCGTCCGGATCCTGTCGCGCAAGGGCATCGTCATCTGCGCGCTGGCGCCGGCCGACATGCGCGAGATCTACGACGTGGTGATCGCGGTCGAGGGGCGGGCGGCGGCGCTGATCGCGGGCCTGCCGGAAGCGGAGCGCGAAGCGGCGGCGGCGCGGCTCGCCGCCGCCACCACCGCGATGGCCGAGGCCCGGGCGGCGGGCGACCACGCGGCCTGGGGCCATGCCGACGAGGATTTCCACCGCACCCTGGTCGAGCGCGCCGGCAACGGCCGCATGATCCGGATCAACCAGACGATCAACGACCAGTCGCACCGCGCCCGCATGCTGACGCTCAAGCTGCGCCGGGAGCTCGGAGCCTCGGTCGCCGAGCACGAGCGGATCGTCGCGGCGATCCGGCTCGGCGACGCCGCCGCGGCCCAGGAGCGTGCGCAGAGCCACCGCCTGCGCGCCCGCGACGAGCTGCTTCCGCTGCTCGAGAGCTTCGGGCTGAAGCACCTCTGACCCGAATGCGGCTGTGTCCCGGCGCCGTTCGGTCCCGCCGGGGACGGAGGCGGCGGTGGACGCCCGGTCTCACGCCGTCCTTCGCGCCACCGCCGGCCCCTCGTTTCGGCGCGGAAACGATGAGATCGGGACGCGTTGCTGTGCGTTAAGCGCTTTTTTACGGTCTTCGGAAAATCGAACCGAGCAATGACGCCTCATGGACGGTCGCTCGCGCGGAACAACTTCACGTTAAATATTGCGGTTCTATACATGCACCGTGGATTGCAGGCTCGGTGATCTCGGGCCTGGGTTGCGTGTGGAGATGTCGGATGCGTCGGGCCGTGTCGCGCGCGAGACCAGCGCTGGCTCGAAACCAGAGCGGCAACGTCGTCGTGATCTTCGCCCTGAGCCTGCCGTTGCTGCTCGGCGCCGGCGGGCTCGCGATCGACTACGGCAATGCCGTCCGCATCCGCGCCGTCGCGGCCAGCGTCGCGGACGCGACCGCGCTCCTCGTCGCCAACGCCGATACGGTCGCGGCGGCGGCCGAGGGTTTCCGCCTCGCCAACGCCCAGCTCACATCCCGCCTCGGCACGGCCAATGCGGCGAACGGCTATCAGATCAACGGCACCTGGATCGACGGCGCGAACTATCGCGTGACCATCTCGACGACGCTTCGGACGAGCCTGCTGCACCTGCTGCCCGGCATGCCGCGCCAGATCACCGTCGCGACCGCGACCACGGTCAACCGCGTCGCCCCCGTCTACGAGACGGCTCCGCCGACGGTGAGCCAGCTGTCTCCCGATGCCGCCGACTACAATCGGATCTACATCTACTGCTATTCGTCCGACCCGGCCCGGCAGGCCTCCGCCGACAAGGGCCGCACGATCCCGGTGCCGATCGCCGACAACGCGACGCCGCCGTCGGACTATTCCAAGTACAAGGCCCCGACCTGCGGCGCCAACGAGGCGCCGTCCTACATGCTGCGGAACGTCCGGAACGGGCGCAGCAACAAGTCCGCCTGGGACGACCCCAATCAAGAGGTGTATCAATACTACACCGATACGATGATCGACACCGGACTGCGCGTTCAGACGATGGGCATGAAGGGCTATCGCGTCAATTCCAACGGCAGCATGACCACGGTCAACATGGTCTCGAACCCGATCCTCGAGACGATCGTCTGCGACAACCTGAGCCAATGCCGGAACAAGTCCAACGGCGGCATCCTGCCGAACAACAACACCACCCATACGCCGGCGACCTCCACCGCGAGCTGCAGCGAAGGGAAGTACATGTATTACGGGTGGGAGGATCGGCCGCCGAGCGCGGGAAGCGATCGCGACTACGACGACATCCGCATCGTCGTCTCCTGCCCGACCACGACGAAAGTCTCCGACAAGAAGCTCCGGATCGTGGAATAGGCGTTGTTTTCATGAACGCCCGCCCGACCCGTGAACCCCCTCCCCTGAGCCCGGGAATGGTCGTCGATGCGATCCGCCATCCTCGTCATCGGCAGCGGAAGGCCGGCCCGGCCCTGCGTCGCTTCCCGGCGGCGCGCGACGGAGCCAGCGCCGTCGAGTTCGCGCTGGTCGCGATGCCGTTCATCGCCCTGCTGGCCATGGTCCTGCAAACGGCCCTGCTGATCTGGGCCTCGCGCGATCTCGACGATGCGCTGCAACGCGCCGGGCGGACGATCTACACGGGAGAATTCCAGACCTCGAACGCGGGCCAGAGCGACGCCGGCACCCTGCTCGCCGCCATGAAGACCGCGATCTGCGGCACCACCGCATCGCGCGTCGTCACCGTGTTCGATTGCGACACCCTGAAGCTCGACGTGGCCCTGGGCAGCTCGTTCGCCGGCAGCACGATCCCGACCCCGTTGGACACAAAGACGCGCGACTGGTCCAAGGGCTTCGGCTCGAACTATGCATGCGCGCAGCCCGGATCGATCGTCGTCGTCACCGCGGCCGTCAAGCAACGCGTCGCGTTCGGCTTCCTCTACGCGAGCCTGCCGAGCTTCGGCGACGGCTCGCGCCTGCTTCAATCCACGGCGGTGTTTCGAACCGAACCCTATGACACGTCTTCCAGCAAGAGCTGCTAGGCCGAGGAACCGGGCGATGCTGCGGACGGCCGATCGGCCGGCATCGTCGTCCGGCTTCGGATCCGATGCCCGCGGCGTCTCGGCAATCGAGTTCGCGCTCGTCCTTCCGATCCTGCTGACGATCTCGCTCGGCATCTCGGAATTCGCGCGTGCGATCGACCATTACCGGAAGGTCACGCTCCTGGCGCGGACGGTCGCGGATCTCACCGCGCAGGGCGACGCCGCGACACCGATGGCGACCGCCACGATGACCGACATCCTGGCCTCGGCCAAGCTCGTCCTCACGCCCTATGCCAGCGGCTCGGCCAGCATCGTGGTCAGCGCGCTCGGCGTGTACGCCGACGGCGGCGGCCAACGTCCCAAGGTCTGCTCCAGCTACGCCACGAGCAACGGCACGGCCCGCGGGCTCGGGACGGCGGCCGACCTCACCGTTCCCGACGGCTTCCAGATCGGCGGCATGCGCTACGTGCTGGCCGAGGTGAGCGTTCCCTACGCGCCGCTGCTCGGCAGCAACCTGATCCGCTTCGTCGGCGGGGCCAACAACCAGTTCACGTTCAAGGCCAACGTGCCCTGGCCGGTCCGCGGCGGCCAGCCCGCCAAGTCGACCTACAACGAGGTCGTCATGCCCGGCGGCAAAGCCTGCACCTGACGAGGCTTGCACCTGGGCGCGCCTCGCCGATCTGCAAGGCGCGCGACAGCCGGCCCTTCGCGCGGGCGGGACCGCGCCGTCAGGCCCGGCCCATGCTGACCGAGAGCATCGCCGGGTCGATGCCGTTGCCGCGCAGCGCCCGGTCGTACTTTCCGGCGAGGTCGGCGTGGAAGATCAGGTCCGGGTCGGCCGGGCAGTTGAGCCAGCCGTTGGCCATGATCTCGCTCTCGAGCTGGCCCGCCTGCCAGCCGGCATAGCCGAGAGCCAGCACGGCGCTGGCCGGCCCGTCCCCCGCCGCGATCGCGCGCAGGATCTCGACGGTGGCGGTGAGGCAGATGCCGTCATCGATGATCAGCGTCGACTGGTCGATGTGGAAGTCGTCGGTGTGGAGCACGAAGCCGCGCTTGCCCTCGACCGGGCCGCCCATCAGCACCGGCATGTGGCCGACGCGCTCGCGCAGGCGGATCGCGTCGGCCTCGCCCGCCACGTCGAGCTGCACCAGGAGGTCGGGCATCGACAGGTCGGTCACCGGCTTGTTGACGATGATGCCCATCGCGCCGTCGGCGGAGTGCGCGCAGACGTAGATGACGGAGCGGGCGAAGCGCGCATCCGTCATCCCCGGCATCGCCACGAGGAACTGGCCGTCGAGGTAGGCGGGATCGCCGGAATCGGGCATCGGTATCGAAGGCCTGGGCATCCGCGCATGCTACGCTCCGCCCCCCCGATGTCCAGCGGACAAAACGCCGTGCGGGTGTCGCCGGTCACGCGGGCGGGTCGCGCTCCGGCGTCGCCCGGTCCGGCCGCGCTCCCCGCCCTTCGGCGGTCGCCGGCGCCGAAGCGAGCACATCAGCGAGCACGCGCGCGCGCAGCAGCGGGTCGTCGATCCCCTGCCACAGGCGAAGCAGCTCCGCCGTGTCGCCGAGCGGGCCGCCGAGCGGGCAGGCGCGCGGGTCGTCGAAGGCGGAGACCGGGATCGCGAGGGACCGGGCGATCTCCGCCAGCCTGGCGGCCGCTCGGCCGGAACCTGCGACGGATTCGGAACCCATGCGCATCACCGATTGAATGATCAGAAATCAGTTTTACAGTCGGCCTTGCGGTTAGCGTAACCGATCTACGTCCGACAAAAACTATCGGATGATGGCACGACAGTTCGATGGTTCCGGGTCGCGCGTCAAACCCGTATCGAGGACGGATGAATTCGCATCGCGATGTCGCGACGACGGTCGATGCCTGCATCGCGGCGCAGGCGGCGATCGGGGCGGCGGGGACGCGGACCCTCGTCCGCATCCTCCTGTTCCGGCCCGGCCGGGAGCTGGCGCGCCTGGAGCGCGCGCGGGCGAAGGCGGTGCGCCGAGGCGCGCGGCCCGAACCGGCGACCGCATCCCGACCCCGCGGCGCCATCCCTGCGATCACCCTGGCGATCGCCCTTGCGCGCGCCGCCTCGCTCGACAGCCCCCGCGGGCCGCGCTACGTCACCGCCGATCCGAAGCGGCGCGATGCCGCGATGCGCGAGGAACGGTCCAACATGACGATTCAGGTCGGCGATCACCTGCCCCAGGCCACCTTCCGCATCACCGGCCCCGAGGGCCCCCTCGCCAAGACCACGGACGACGTGTTCAAGGGCCGCCGCGTCGTGCTGATCGGCGTGCCGGGCGCCTTCACCCCGAGCTGCCACCGCAACCACCTGCCGGGCTTCGTCAACAACAAGGACGCGATCCTCGCGCGCGGCGTCGACGCCATCGCGGTCACCTCGGTCAACGACGTGTTCGTGCTCGACGCGTGGTCGAAGGCCAGCGGCGCGGAAGGGCTCGAGTTCCTCGCCGACGGCAACGGCGACTTCGCCAAGGGCCTCGGCCTGGAGATGGACGGCAGCGGCTTCGGCCTCGGCATCCGCTCCAAGCGCTACGCGATGCTGGTCGAGGACGGCGTGGTGCGCGTCCTCAACGTCGAGGAATCGCCCTCGAAGGCCGAGACCTCGAGCGCCGAGGCGCTGCTCAAGGTGATCTGAGCCCGGCGGGGACGCCCCTGGGAGGGCGCGCCGGCCGAGGCCGGATATGCGCCCTCGAATGGCCACCTTCCCGTTGCGAATTGCGGCCCGATCAACCCCAGGGGCCGCATGTCCTTCCTGCACGAACTGCCGATCGCCGACCTGATCGCGTCCTACGGCTACGTCGCGATCTTCGTCATCATCACCCTGGAGAGCGCCGGCGTGCCGATGCCGGGCGAGACCGTGCTGATCTCCTCGGCCGTCTATGCCGGCAGCACCGGCAACCTCAACATCGCGCTGATCATCGCCGCCGCGGCCGCCGCCGCGATCATCGGCGACAACCTCGGCTACTGGGTCGGCCGGCGCTGGGGCATGCCGCTGCTGCTGCGCTACGGCCGCATGATCGCCCTCGACCACGGCCGGCTCAAGCTCGGGCAGTACCTGTTCCGCGAGCACGGCGGGAAGATCGTGTTCTTCGGCCGCTTCACCGCGATGCTGCGCGCCTACGCGGCGCTGCTCGCCGGGGTGAACCGGCTCGATGCCCGCCGCTTCATGCTGTTCAACGGGCTCGGCGGCCTCGCCTGGGCGACGAGCATGGGGCTGGGCTCCTACTATTGCGGCCGCTCGATCGAGCAGATCGCCGGCCCCGTCGGGCTGGCGCTGCTGGCCCTGGTGATCTTCGGCGGCCTGGCCCTGTGGCTGTTCGTGCGCCGCCACGAGACGCGGCTGCTCGCCGAAGCCGAGCGCGCGATCCCCGGCCCACTCGCCTGAGCGGCGCGGGTCCTCCCCCCCTCAGCGGCGCGTCTTGAACGGCGCCATCGCGGCCACCGCCAGCGCGTCGACGCGGTTGTTCAGCGGGTCGCTGGCGTGGCCCTTGACCCAGTGCCACTCGACCGTGTGGCGGGTGCGCGCCGCGTCGATGCGGCGCCACAGGTCCTCGTTCTTCACCGGCTTCTTGTCGGCGGTGCGCCAGCCCCGCGCCTTCCAGCCGTGGATCCAGCTGGTGACGCCCTGGCGCAGGTACTGCGAGTCGGTGAATACGTCGACGCGGCAGGGGCGCTTGAGCGTCTCCAGCGCCTCGATCGCGGCGAGCAGCTCCATGCGGTTGTTGGTGGTGTGCGCCTCGCCCCCCGAGATCTCGCGGCGCGTGTCGCCGTAGATCAGGATCGCGCCCCAGCCGCCGGGGCCGGGATTCCCCGAGCAGGCCCCGTCCGTGTAGATCTTGACCCGGGTGGGGGCCGCGTCGGTCGCCGCCTCGCTCATCGCGACCATCCGTAGGCCGAGGCGTCCGCGGCCTGCCGGTGGAAGCTCAGGCGGCGGTCGTACTCGCGCGGGTCCTTCGGCTGCACCAGGGCGCCGGGCGGCACGTTCAGCCAGTCGACCAGCCGCGTCAGCATGAACCGCAGCGCCGCGCCGCGGCACAGGATCGGCAGGGCCTCGATCTCGGCGGCCTCCAGCGGGCGCACCGCCTCGTAGCCGGCGATCAGCGCCGCGCCCATGTCGCGGTGGTAGGTGCCCTCAGGAGAGAAGCACCAGGCGTTGAGGCAGATCGCGAGGTCGTAGGCGAAGGCGTCGGTGCAGGCGAAGTAGAAGTCGATCAGCCCCGACAACCCATCGCCGATGAAGAACACGTTGTCGGTGAAGAGATCCGCGTGGATCACCCCGCCGGGCAGGTTCGCCGGCCAGCGCGCCTCGAGCAGGGCGAGGTCGTCGCGGGTGCGCGCGGCGAGCCCGGGCGCGACGCCGTCGGCCTGGCGCTCGGCCTGGTCGAACAGCCCCCGCCAGGCGCCGACCGAGAGGCTGTTGTCGCGGCGCATGCCGAAATCGGCGCCCGCCGCATGGAGCCGGGCCAGGGCGCGTCCGAGCTCGGCACAGTGATGCGCGGTCGGCGCCTTCACCGAGACCCCGTCGAGGAAGCTGACGATCGCCGCCGGGCGGTCGCACAGGGTGCCGAGCGCCGTGCCGTCGCGGTTGCGGATCGGCTGCGGGCAGGCCAGCCCGCGACTCGCCAGGTGCTCCATCAGGCCGATGAAGAACGGCAGGTCGCCGGCCCGCACCCGCTTCTCGTACAGGGTGAGGATGTAGGCGCCCCCGGTGGTGTGCAGGAAGAAGTTGGTGTTCTCGACCCCTTCCGCGATGCCCTTGTAGGAGAGCAGCCCGCCGATCTCGTAATCGGCGAGGAAGTCGGTCAGCGCCGCGTCGGATACCTCGGTGTAGACGGCCACGGCGCTTCTTTTCTACGGATCTTCAGATCAATCGGCACGCGACGATGTTCCCCGCCGGCCCGAGCCGGCGAGACGGGCGGGCGATGGCACCCGCCGCCCAAAGTCGCAGAGAACCTACTCGGCGGCTTCGCTGCGCAGCTCGCGCGGCAGCGGGAAGACCATGTCCTCGACCACGGTCTGCACCGTGTCGACCGTCACCGTGTAGCGGGCGGCGCAGGCGTCGATGATCTCCTCGACCAGCACCTCGGGGGCCGAGGCGCCGGCGGTGAGGCCGAGCTTGGTGATGCCCTCGAAGGCGGGCCAGTCGATCTCCTCGGCGCGGAGCACGAGGCGGGTGATCGGGCAGCCGACGCGCTCGGCGACCTCGCGCAGGCGCTGCGAGTTCGAGGAGTTCGAGGAGCCGACGACGATCAGCGCGTCGACCAGCGGCGCGATCTGCTTCACCGCCTCCTGGCGGTTGGTGGTGGCGTAGCAGATGTCGTCCTTGTGCGGCCCGGTGATGGTCGGGAACTTCGCCTTCAGGGCGGCGACGATGTGCAGGGTGTCGTCGACCGACAGCGTCGTCTGGGTGACCCAGGCGAGGTTGTTCGGGTTCTCGGGCTCGAGCGCGGCGATCTGCTCGAGGTCCTCGACCAGGGTGATCGAGCCCTTGGGCAGCTGGCCCATGGTGCCGACGACCTCCGGGTGGCCGGAATGGCCGACGAGGAGCACGTGGCGGCCGCGCTTGTGGTGGATCTCGGCCTCGCGGTGGACCTTGGTCACCAGCGGGCAGGTGGCGTCGATGGTGATCAGGCCGCGGGTGTCGGCGTTGGCCGGCACGGTCTTGGCCACGCCGTGGGCGGAGAAGATCACCGGCGCCTCGCCGTCGGGGACCTCGTCGAGCTCGCGCACGAACACCGCGCCTTTGCGCTTCAGGCTCTCGACCACGTACTTGTTGTGCACGATCTCGTGGCGGACGTAGACCGGCGGCCCGTAGATCGCGAGCGCGCGCTCGACCACGTCGATCGCCCGCACCACGCCGGCGCAGAAGCCGCGGGGGGCCGCGAGCAGGATCTCCAGCGGCGGCTTTGCTGCGGTTGCGGACGCCCCGTCCGAGGCGGTGTCGAGATTCGTGATGGCGCTCATGATCCGGGATGTGGCGAGGAGGGGCCCGCCCTGTCAACCGGGCGGCCGCGGCAAACCCGCCGCGTGGGCACGCGCTATAGCACGTTTGCCGGCGCGGGTGACCCCCGGAGCCGGCGTTCGTCGAAGGGTGGGGATTCGGGGGCGCTGCGCGGGTCGCGTCGGGCTTCAGGTCCCGGCGCCGACGAGCCGCGCCTTGGCGGCCGAGGCGAGAAAGCCGGACCGGGTCTCGCCGGCCGAGGCGGCCGCGCGATCGATCCGCTTCAGCAGATTCTCCTCGACCGAGATGTTCACCCGCACGGCGCGCCCGGGGAGGTCGACGTCGATGAGGGCGACGATCGCATCGGCGCTGTCCTCGCGGAACACGGGATCGCAGCGTAGAACGTCGAGCGAGCGGATGCCGGGGATCGGCTCGCCATCCTCGGCCAGGCCGCCGACATGGAAGGCCAGCATCTCGGCCGCCTTCACGTAGAGCGTGTCGAGGTCGTCCGCGCCGGTGGTGGCGCCGGGGAAATCGGGGAACGAGGCGCCGTAGTTTCCGGCCTCGCCGTGGATCAGCATGACGACACGGGCCATGGGCGGTGCTTCCCGTCGGGCCGACGATCCGGCCTCGTCCTCGAAGGGGGAGGCGTCACCACACCCACCCGGCTTGCCGATACACGCTTCGCAGCGGGCCGATCGCCTGCTCGCGCCGACCGGCATCCACCGTCACCCGTCCCGGCCTGGTCGGATGCTTGAGCTGGACATGGTCGCCCGGGCCCTTCCGCGCGATCCCCCATCCGTCGGCTTCGAGGGCGGCCAGCAGGTCGCGGGTCTTCGAGAGGCGGACGCGAGGCGGCATGGCGATCCCGTCCGGGTCGCTCGCTGCGGCCGCAGCGCGGTCGATCCGCGGGCCTGCAAGCCGGATTATAAGCGTCGCCCGTCGTTGTGCAAGCTTGTGTATGGCAAGCGCGCGTGCGGACGGCGCGATCGGCAGCGCGCGCCTGCCGTCCGACCTTCGTGACCGCGCGTCCCGCAACCGGGACGCGACCGCCGCCCCCTCCGGCCCCGCCTCAGGCGGCGCGGAGCGAAGCCAGCATGCGGCTCATCTCGGCGTTGAGGTGCTCGGACTGGCGCGACAGCTCGGTGGCGGAGGTCAGCACCTGCGAGGCCGCGGCGCCGGTCTCGTCGGCCGCCGCCGCGAGCCCGCCGATGTTGGCCGTCACCGCCCCCGTCCCGTAGGCCGCCTCGCCGACGTTGCGCACGATCTCCTGGGTCGCCGCGCCCTGCTCCTCCACCGCCGCCGCGATCGAGGCCGACACCCCGGAGATCTCCCGGATCCGTCCCGCGATCGCGTCGATCGCCGCGACCGCCTGGCGGGTCGAGTCCTGGATCCGCCCGATCTGGCTGCCGATCTCGCCGGTGGCCCGCGCCGTCTGCGCGGCGAGCTCCTTCACCTCGGCCGCCACCACCGCGAAGCCGCGGCCGGCCTCGCCGGCGCGCGCCGCCTCGATCGTGGCGTTCAGGGCGAGCAGGTTGGTCTGCCCGGCGATCGACGAGATCATCGCCACCACGTCGCCGATCCGGGCCGCCGCCTCGCTCAGGTCCTGCACCACGGCCGCCGTCTGCGCCGCCTCGGCCACCGCCCCCTGCGCCAGCGCCGAGGAGCCGCCGACCTGCCGCCCGATCTCCAGCACCGACGAGCCGAGCTCCTCGGCCGCCGCCGCCACCGTGTTGACGTTCGAGGCCGCCTCCTCGGCGGCCATCGCCACCGTCGTCGACTGCGATGCCGTCTGCGTCGCGGTCGCCGTCATGCTCTGCGCCGTCGCCTGCAGCTCGGTCGCCGCCGCGGTCACCGTCGCGACGATGCCGCCGACCGAGCGCTCGAAGGTGTCGGCCATCTGCCGCATCGCGGCCTTGCGCTGCGCCTCCGCGCCGGCCCGCGCCAGGGCGGTCTCGCTCTCCAGCGCCCGCATGCGCAGCAGCGCAGCCTTGAACACCTGCACCGCGTCGGCGATGCGGCCCATCTCGGTGCGCGTGCCCTGGAGCGGGATCGCGGTCTCGAGGTCGCCCTCGGCCAGAGCCTGCATCGGCCGGACGACGTGGTCGATCCCGCGGCCGATGCCGGCGATCAGCAGCACGGCCATCGCGACCGCCAGGGCCAGGGCCGTCCCGAGGGCCGCGACCATCCAGAACCGGGTGCGCGCGACGGATGCCGCGGCGGACGCTTCCGCGCGCGCGGCGCCCTCCGTGTTGAGGGCGATGATCCTCTCCAGGGCGATCGAGGCGTTGCGGCGCGCGCCGATCCCCTTGCTTTGGTAGGCGAGCAGCGCCTCGGCCTTCTCGCCGGCGCGGGAATGGGCGAGGATCGGCGCCTCGGTGGCGGTGAAGGCGCCCCACTCGCGCAGGAAGGTCTCGTACAGCGCCCGCTCCTCGGGCTGCGCGATGCCGCGCGCGTAGGCGGCCATCCCGGTCTCGATCGCCTGGCCGCGCTGGGCGATGTCGCCCTCGATGGCGGCCAGCGCCTTCGGCTCGGTGGTGAGCATGTGCCGCAGCAGGCTGGTGGTGTACCGCCCGGTCAGCGCGTCGAGGGCGCCGGCGTCGCGGACGTTCGGCAGCCACCGCGTCTGCACGTCGACCAGCCGTTCCTCGACCGTCGCGATGCCGGACAGGCCGGCGAGCCCGAGCCCGAGCACGAACAGGGTCAGCGTCGCGAAGGCGGCGACGAGCCGCGTGCGGATCGAAACATTTCTCAGGGACACGCGCGACTCCGGGAATAAAGTCTTCATGGGCTTCGGCGCCCGAACATTTGCTCGCAATAAAGTATAGGTGGCCCGCGTTAAGGAATACAAAAGCCCAACCCCGATCCGTGCCCGACGCCCGGGGGACGGCGTTCCGCGCCGGCCGTTCCGGCGGGCCCGCGCGCCGGCCGGGTGACGAACGGCACCCGCAAGGCCCTCGCGCCTCCGCGCCGTCCGCGGTAAGGGCAGGACGTCCCGTCCTCGCGATCAGGCGCTTCATGGCGAGCCCGGCCGAACATGCGAGCTTCCTGCCGCCGGTGCTGACGTTCCTGTCGGCGGCGGTGATCGGCGTGCCGATCTTCCGGCTGCTCGGGCAGAGCGCGGTGCTGGGCTACCTCGTCGCCGGGGTGCTGATCGGCCCGTCCGGCCTGTCGCTGATCGCCGAGCCCGAGACGGCGGCGAGCGTCGCCGAGATCGGCGTGGTGCTGCTGCTGTTCATCGTCGGGCTCGAATTGCACCTGTCGCAGCTCGTCTCGATGCGCCGCGACATCTTCGGGCTCGGCACGGCGCAGCTCGTCGTCTGCGCGATCGTGCTCGGGGGCCTCGGCGTGCTGCTCGGCGCGGCGCCCAGCGCCAGCGGCATCATCGGCATCACGCTGGCGCTCTCGGCCACCGCGGTGGCGCTGCAGCTCCTGGAGGAGCGCGGCGACCTCGGCACCGCCTACGGCAGCCGCGCCTTCGCGGTGCTGCTGTTCCAGGACATCGCCGTCGTCGGCATCCTGGCGCTGATGCCGCTCCTGGCATCGGCCGGCGGCGGCAGCGGCGCGCCCTGGCTCGGGGACGCGGCGCTCTCCACCGGCAAGGCGCTGGCGGCGATCGTCGCCGTGGTGCTCGTCGGCCGCTACGGCCTGAACCGCTTCTTCCGCCTGCTCGCCGCGAGCGGCGCCCGCGAGGTGATGACGGCGGCGGCCCTCCTGGTGGTGCTCGGCACCGCGCTGCTGATGGCCGAGGTCGGCCTGTCGATGGCGATGGGCGCGTTCCTGGCCGGCATCCTGCTGTCGGAATCGAACTTCCGCCACCAGCTCGAGGCCGACATCGAGCCGTTCCGCGGCATGCTGCTCGGCCTGTTCTTCATGAGCGTCGGCATGTCGATCGACGGCGGGCTGGTGCGCGCGGTCTGGCCGCTGCTGTTCGGGGCGACCTTCGCGGCGATCCTGGTCAAGGTCGCGCTGGTGGCCGGGCTGTTCCGCCTGTTCGGCTCGACCTGGCTCGACGCGGTGCGCGGCGCCGCGATCCTGGCGCCGGCCGGCGAGTTCGCCTTCGTGCTGCTGCCGCTCGCCGGCTCGCTGGGCTTGACCGACGCCACCGCCACGCGCTTCGCGGTGGCGCTCGCCGCCCTCACCATGCTGATCGGCCCGGTGGCGGCCAAGGGCCTCGACAAGGCGCTCGACCTCGCCCGCGCCCGCCGCGGCGGCGAGGCGCTGCCGGCCACCGACGTGGTCGAGAGCGCCGAGGCCCGCGTCCTGGTGATCGGCTTCGGCCGGTTCGGGCAGATCCTGACGCAGGTGCTGCTCGCCGAGGGCATCGGCGTCACGGTGATCGACAAGGACGTCGAGCAGATCCGCTCGGCCTCGCGCTTCGGCTTCCGGATCTACTACGGCGACGGCACCCGCCTCGACGTGCTGCGCGCCGCCGGCATCGGCCGGGTCGACCTGGTGTGCCTGTGCATCGACGACGCCGAGGCGGCGTTGAAGATCGTCGACATCGTCCACGAGGAGTTCGAGTCGGTCCGCACCTACGTCCGCGCCTACGACCGGATGCACGCCGTCGAGCTGATGAACCGCGACGTCGACTTCCACATCCGCGAGACCGCCGAATCCGCTCTGGTGTTCGGCCGCGCGACGCTGGAGGGCCTCGGGCTGTCCGCCGACGCCGCCGCCGCGCGGGTCGAGGACGTGCGCAAGCGCGACGTCGCCCGCCTCGTGCTGCAGCAGGCCGGGGCGCTCCCCGAGGGCGGCGGCTGGCTGCGCGGCATCGGCGTGCCCGAGATGAAGCCGGAGCCGCTCACCGCCCCGCAGCGCCCGGCCCGCGCGCTCTCGGCCGAGACCCGCGACATCATCGGCAACGACCGCCGCGAGGCCGCCGGCCGCATGCTCGACCGGCCGCCGGTCGACACCGCCGAGCGCGAGGCCGAGCGCGAGGCCGAGGCCGCGGCGCAGGCGGAGGCGGACGCCCAGGCCGCGCGCGCGATCCGCACGCCGGCGATGGAGGTCCAGAGCGGTGAGCGGTGAGGCGGACGCCGCCCTTCCCCCTCCCCCTGAAGCGGGGAAGGGTCCCCCCCGCAGCAGGGGGAGAGAGCGGAGCGCGTCGTCCGGAGACGGCGCTCCCCTCTCACGGCCCTCGCCGACGCGAGACCCTCCCTCCCCCGCTTCGGGGGGAGGGAAGACCGTGCCACCCGATGCCGGCCGCTTCGTCACCGGCTCGATCCTGCGCCACGTGGTGGTGATGAGCGCCACCGGCTCGATCGGCCTGATGGCGGTGTTCGTCGTCGACCTGCTGTCGCTGCTCTACGTGTCGAAGCTCGGCGACACCGACCTCACCGCCGCGGTCGGCTTCGCCGCGATCGTCCAGTTCTTCGCCATCGCCATCAACATCGGCCTGATGATCGCCGCCGGCGCCCTGGTCAGCCGCGCGATCGGCGCCGGCGACCGGGACGGCGCGCGGCGGATCGCGACCTCGTCGACGCTGCTCGGGCTCGCCGCCTCCGCCCTCCTCGTGGCGCTGCTGCTGCCGCTGTCCGACCCGCTGCTGCGGGCGATCGGCGCGGAGGGCGAGACGCTGACCGTGGCCGAGCGCTTCCTCTGGATCGCCCTGCCCTCGAACGTGCTGATGGGCCCGGGGATGATGTTCTCCGGGCTGCTGCGCGCGGTCGGCGCCGCGCGCCAGGCGATGTTCGTGACGCTCGGCGGCGCGCTGGTGACGGTGGGGCTCGATCCGCTGCTGATCTTCGGGGCCGGGCTCGGGGTCGACGGGGCGGCGATCACCACCTGCGTGGCGCGCGCCACCTTCGCGCTGATCGGCTGGCACGGGGTGCGCCGGCACCGGATGCTGGCGCCCGCGAGCCTCGCGGCGACGGTCGCCGACGCGCCGCTGGTGTTCCGGATCGCGCTGCCGGCGGTGCTCACCAACCTCGCGCCGTCTGTGGCGAGCGCCTTCCTCGCCCACGTGCTGGCCCGCTACGGCGCGGTGGCGGTGGCGGCCAACGTGGTGATCGACCGGCTCACCCCGGTGGCCTTCGGCGGGCTGTTCGCCCTGTCGGGCTCGATCGGCCCGATCCTCGGCCAGAACTGGGGCGCCCGCCGCTTCGACCGGATGCGCGGCGTGCTCCGCGACGGCGCGCTCGTGACCTTCCTCTACGTGGCGGTGGTGTGGGCCGCCCTGGTGCTCGCCCGCGGCCCGCTGATGCGGCTGTTCGCGCTCGACGGGGTCGCCGCCGACCTGTTCGGCTTCTTCTGCCTCGTCAGCGGCGGGGTGTGGTTCTTCAACGGCCTGCTGTTCCTGGCCAACGCCGCGTTCAACAACCTCGGCTTCCCGTTCCGCTCGACCCTGCTCAACTGGGGCCGGGCGACGCTGGGCACGATGCCGCCGGCGCTCGCGGGCGCCGCCCTGTACGGGCCGCGCGGGGTTCTCGCCGGCGTCGGCATCGGCTCGCTCGCCTTCGGGCTGGCCGGCATCCTGATGGCCGCCCGCACGGTCACGCTGCTCGAGCGCGACGTCGTGGTGCCGGCGCGCGCGCCCGATCCCGAGGCGAGCGTCGCCGCCGGCCCGGCCCATGGCGGCGCGCTGGTGTAGCGCGCCGCGTCGCGTCGGCAGGCGCGACGTCCCCGGCATCCCGGCCGGGACGCGATCCCCGGTGGATGCGCGGCACCGATCGCGCCGGGACGCGCCCGAACGTTGGCCGGCAACTGGCCAGCGGCGTCGATAAGGGTCTAGACTTGGAACGCGCGGCCCGCGATGCGGTTTTCCGCGCGGCGAACAGACCAAGGCCGCGTGATGTTCAACCCGCTCGACATGCTTCAGGCCCAGAACGGCGCCGGGATGCAGAGTGTGGCGCAGCAGTTCGGCCTCACCCCCGAGCAGACGCGCCGGGCGATGGAGGCCCTGATGCCGGCCTTCGCGCTCGGGCTGCAGCGCAGCGCCGTCCCCGACCCGACCGGCCTGTCGCAGATGTTCGGGCTGGCCGGCGCCCGCCCCGCCGCGAGCCCGGCACCCAGCCCGGCCGAGACCATGCTCGGGCAGATGTTCGGCTCGCCGGCCCTCACCCAGGCGATCCTGCAGCAGGCCTCCTCGGCCAGCGGCGTCGGCTCGCAGGTGCTGCGCCAGATGCTGCCGATGATGGCCGGCGCGGTGGTCGCGAGCATCGTCCACATGCTGCTGAACCAGCAGGCTCCGGAGGCCAAGGCGGCGCCCGCCCCGGCGCCCTCGCCGTTCGCGGTCGCGCCGGGCTGGGCCGAGATGATGAAGGCGTTCGTCCCGGCGCAGGCCGCGCCGGAGGCGCAGAAGCAGGCCGCCAGGCCCCCGGTCTCGAAGCCCCAGGTCTCGAAGCCCGCACCGAAGCCGGAACCCGATGCCGCCGGCGGCATGTTCCAGCAGATGCTGAAGACCGGCGCCGAGGTTCAGGAACAGAACGTCAAGGCGATGCAGGGCCTGTTCGAGGCGTTCTGGGCCGAGGCCGACCCCGCCAAGGCGGCCGCGGCCAAGCCCTCGGGCACGACGCCGAACGCCGACCCCGCCTCGGAGCCGGACGCGTCGCACCGGTCGCGCAAGGGTCGGCCGGGGACGCGCTGAGGTTGGTCAGTTCTGGCTGACCGCGTTTCCGATGGTCTGGTAGACGGTGCTGACCTTGGACGCGTAGAGGCGCAGGCTGCCGACGATGGCCAGGAAGACCAGCCCCGAGATCAGGGCATACTCGATGCTCGTCGCGCCGCGCGCGTCGGCGGCGAAGCGGCGCTTCGGCGGCACGGCTCCGGCCCCTTTCGACAGTTCGACGACCGTCCTCGACATCGATGATCGCCTTCCTCGGCCGAACCGGCACACGGCGACCCTACCCGCGCGACCTTGAGGATGTTTTAACTCGATCGGCGACGGGCGACGGTCGCGGCATCCGCCGAAGCAGGATCCGTGCGACCGGCCGTTTTGCGGGTCCCCTCCCCCGCTTGCGGCGAGAGGGGATGGGCGCTCGGGCGACCCGTCGGGAGCGGGCCCGCGCGGGCGCCTTCGCCCCGCTCAGCCGTGGCCGGCTTCCTTGCGCAGGGCGTCGATGCGCTTGGAGGCCTCGGCCTTGTCGATGTCGGGATCGAACGCCTCGGGCTCCTTGGTCTCCTCCGACAGGGTCTTGAGATAGGAGGCCTGCGCACCGGTCATCGGCTCGCCGCCGGTGGTCCACTGGTCGGGATCCTTGATCTGGTTCGACACGTCCTTCGGGTCGGTCTTCGGGTTCTCGTTCGAAGCGGACTTCGTGTCGGACTTGGCGTCGGACTTCGAATCGGACTTCGCCGTGGTCTTGGCAGCGGCCTTGGTCATCGGGCACTCACGCGTTCATGGAATGTTCCGTCAGAACGCGGCGCGCATCCCCGAGGTTCCCCGCCGGCCGGAACCGGCGGGGGATAAGACGCCTCAGGCCGCGCGAACCTTCAGGCTGCGCGCGCCTGCGGCTGCACCTCGGCGAGGTAGTCGTCCATCAGCGTGCGGGTGATCGCGCCCGGCGCGAACCGGTAGGGCCCGATCTCGGAGACCGGGGTGACCTCGGCGGCCGAGCCGGTGATGAAGCATTCCGAGAAGTCGGCCATCTCCTCGGGGCGGATGCGGCGCTCGGTGACCGCGAGGCCGCGGCGGCGGGCCAGCTCGATCACCGTCTGCCGGGTGATGCCGTTGAGGAAGCGGTCGGCGGTGGGGGTGTGGATCGCCCCGTCGCGGATGAAGAACACGTTGGCGCCGGTGCACTCGGCGACGTTGTCCTCGAAGTCGAGCATCAGCGCGTCGGCATAGCCCTTGTTCTCCGCCCGGTGCTTGGAGATCGTGCAGATCATGTACAGGCCCGCCGCCTTCGAGGCGCAGGGGGCGGTGCGGGGATCGGGCCGGCGATACTCGGCGATGTCGAGGCGGATGCCCTTCATCTTGGTGGCGGCGTCGAAGTAGCTCGGCCATTCCCAGGCGGCGATCGCCAGGTGGATGGTGTTGCCCTGGGCCGAGACGCCCATCATCTCCGAGCCGCGCCAGGCGACCGGGCGGAGATACGCGTCCTGCAGGCCGCTGACCTTGAGCACGGCCTCCTTGGCCGCGACGATCTCGGCGGCCGAATACGGCACCGCGAAGTCGAGCAGCTCGGCGGAGCGGCGCAGGCGCTCGGCATGGGCGAGGCTCTTGAAGATCACCCCGCCATAGGCGCGCTCGCCCTCGAACACCGACGAGCCGTAATGCAGCCCGTGGCTCAGCACGTGGATCTTGGCGTCCCGCCACGGCACCATGGCGCCGTCGAACCAGATGGTGCCCTCGCGCTCGTCGAACGGGATCACGGACATGGGAACGTCTTCCTGGAAATCGTCGCGGCCCGCGCAACCTGCGGGCCCTTCGGCGGGGACGATGTCGATGGGCGCGCATGCGGGCGGCGCCGGCGGGGTTGACGGGTACCAACCGGCCTGGAATATGTCAACGACACTGACGTATATCGCGCGCACGCTCCTCCTTCCCATCCTCTCCGCTCCGACGTCCTTCGCGCCGACGTTCGTCTCCTCTCCCGCCCTTCGCGCCGCAACCGGACCCGGGCCGCACGTGACATCTCCCGCCCTCCGCGAACGCAAGGACGCCGCCGAGCCGGCCGCCGCCTGCAGCAGCGACGACCTGATCGAGCTCCTGTTCTTCGCCTATCGCGACTTCGTCGGCGATCCGGACCGGATCCTGGCCGAGTACGGCTTCGGCCGGGCGCACCACCGGGTGCTGCACTTCGTCGACCGCTATCCCGGCCTGACCATCGCCGAATTGCTCGACATCCTGCGCATCACCAAGCAGAGCCTCAACCGGGTGCTGAAGGACCTGATCGGCCAGGGCTACATCGCCCAGCGGCCCGGCATCCAGGACCGGCGCCAGCGCCTGCTCACCTGCACGCCGAGCGGCGCGGCGCTGGCCGCCGACCTCACCCGCGTGCAGGCGCGGCGGCTGGCCCGCGCGCTGGCCTCGCCGGAGGATGCGGCCGCCCCCGAGAGCTTCCTGATGGCGATGATCGAGCCCGACGAGCGCGCGGTGGTGCGCCGCCTGATGGCCCGCCGCGGGGGCGGGGCCGCCTGATGGCCGCCCATGCCCGCACCGAGCTTTCCGACGGGGCGCCGCACGTCCTCGTGGTCGACGACGACCGGCGCCTGCGCGAGCTGCTCGCCCGCTACCTCGCCGAGCAGGGGTTCCGCGTCACCGCCGCCGCGAGCGCGGCCGAGGCGCGGGCCAAGGCGCAGAGCCTGGTCTTCGACGCGATGGTGCTCGACGTGATGATGCCGGGCGAGGACGGCTTCGCCTATGCGCGCAGCGTGCGCGAGACCTCGCGCGTGCCGATCCTGATGCTCACCGCCCGCTCCAACCCGAACGACCGGGTGATGGGCCTCGAGATCGGCGCCGACGACTACCTGCCGAAGCCGTTCGAGCCGCGCGAGCTGACGCTCCGGCTCACCAACATCATCAACCGGGCGTCGGGCCCGCGCCGCGACACCGGCACCGGCGACGTGGTGACCTTCGGGCCGTTCTCCTACCGGATCGAGCGCGGGGAGCTGCGCCGCGAGGACGAGATGATCCGCATCACCGAGCGCGAGCGCGAGATCCTGACGATCCTGGCCGGCGCCCACGGCGCCAACGTCGAGCGCGAGGTGCTGGCCGGAGGCGGAGGGCTCGCCGCCGAGCGCACCATCGACGTGCAGATCAACCGCCTGCGCCGCAAGACCGAGGTCGACCCGGCCAACCCGACCTTTCTGCAGACCGTGCGCGGGGTCGGGTATCGGCTCGCGGTGGATTGAGGGGCGATGGCGCCCCTCAGATCTCGATCTCGGTCCCCACCTCCACCACCTGCCGCGTCGGCAGCCCGAAATGGGCGCCGGTGCGCTCGGCGTTGCGCTTCATGAAGGCGTAGAGGCCCTCGCGCCAGCTGTGCATGCCGGGGTTGGTCGGCGACGGGATGATGGCCTCGTGGCCGACGAAGTAGGTGATATCCTCCACGAACTCCGCCGGCAGCAGGCCGCTCGCCACCGCGCATTGCAGTCCTTCGGGAATCGAGGCCGTCTGCATGAAGCCGTAATGCAGCACCACGCGCTCCATCCCGGGCGTGTATTTCGAGATCGCCTTGCGGATGCCCGAAGCCACGAGCGTCACCTCCGCGCGCTGCGACGCCGGCACGATCGGCTCCTCCTCGTAGATCACGGTGATCAGGAGGATGCGCTCGTGCAGGCAGCGGCTGCGCTCGACCAGGCGCCCGAGCGCCATCGGGATGCCCTCGCTCGCCGCCGAGAGGAAGGCGGCGGTGCCGGGCAGCGTCACCGGCGGGTGCGAGGCGAGGCGGGCGAGGAAGGCGTCCTCCTTCTGCCGCAGCGGCTCGCGCACCGCCTCCAGCACCCGGTTGCCCTTCATCCAGGTCAGCATCAGGAAGGCGACCGAGAAGGCCAGCACCAGCGGGAACCAGCCGCCCTCGAGGAGCTTCGCGCTGTTGGCCGCCAGGAACACCAGGTCGATGGCGAGGAAGAAGCCGTTGACCGCGAGCACCGCGGCGAGGCCGTAGCCCCAGCGCAGCGCGATCAGCGCGGCGAGCAGCGTGGTGATGCCCATCAGCGCCGAGACGGCGATGCCGTAGGCGCCGGCCAGCGCATCGGAGGAGCCGAACAGCACCACCGCGACGAGGGTGGCGAGCGCCAAGAGCCAGTTCACCGCCGGCACGTAGATCTGCCCGCGCTCGTGCTTGTCGGTGTGGACCACCCGCATCGCCGGCATGAAGCCGAGCTGGATCGCCTGCTGCGTCAGGGAATACACCCCCGAGATCACCGCCTGCGAGGCGATGACGGTGGCCATGGTGGCGAGCGCCACGAGGGGATAGTGCGCCCAGTCCGGCGCGAGCCGGTAGAACGGGTTCTCGATCGCGTCCGGCTCGGCGATGAGCAGCGCGCCCTGCCCGCAATAGTGGATCAGCAGCGCCGGCAGCACGAGGCCGAACCACGCGGTGCGGATCGCCGGCGCCCCGAAATGCCCGAGATCGGCATACATCGCCTCGCCGCCGGTGACCGCGAGGAAGGCCGCGCCGAGCATCAGGAACGAGACGTGCCAGCCGGCATGGACCAGGAAGTCGACCGCCCGCCACGGGTTGACCGCCGCCAGGATCTGCGGCGCGTGCCAGATGCTCGGGATCGCCAGCAGCACCAGGACGGAGAACCACACCAGCATCACCGGGCCGAACACCCGGCCGATCACCGCCACGCCCTGCCGCTGGACCAGGAACAGCCCGATCAGGATCAAAATCGTCAGCGGGACGACGAAGGGGCTCAGCACCGGCGCGTCGACCTTCAGGCCCTCGATCGCCGACAGCACCGAGATCGCCGGGGTGATCGCGCCGTCGCCGTAGAGAAGCGCCGCGCCGACGAGCCCGACCACCAGCAGCAGCGCCTGCCAGGTGCCAGCCTTGGCGTGGCGGGCACCGAGCAGCGCCAGCATCGCGACGATGCCGCCCTCGCCGCGGTTGTCGGCGCGCAGGATCAGCACCGCGTATTTCAGCGAGACGATCAGAATCAGCGCCCACAGGATCAGCGAGACCGCGCCGGTGGCCGCCGCCGCGACCGGCGCCCCGCCGGAGATGCCGGCCTTCACCGCCTCCTTGAAGGCGTAGAGCGGGCTGGTGCCGATGTCGCCGTAGACGACCCCGAGCGCCCCGAGCGTCAGCGCCGGCCCGGCCGCGTGCCGCACCGCCCCGGGCTTTCGCGCCACCGGGGCGACCGGAAGCGCACGCTCCTGCGAAGGGCTGACGGCTCGGCTCACGGACACGCCCCTCGGATCGAAGATCGGCGCGAGGCTGCCTGCATCCGCGCGGCCGTTCAAGATGCCGGTGCGGGCGAATGCTGTGGGAACACGGCGATGTGTCCGGGTTGCACAAGTCGGGACGGCACGGAATCGCGGAGAGACGGGATCCGATCCGTCGACCGCCCCGACGTGGCCTGCCTCGACGTGACCTGCACCGACGGGATCTGCACCCAGCCGGTCCGGCGGCGCCCCGCGTGCGGCCGGGGCCGGCACGATTTCAGAACGCGCGTGCGGCCGGGGCGAAACTCGCGGAGAGCATCGTCCGGTCCCCGGCCGGCATCCCACGCGCCGCCATGAACTCCGGCACGCGCCGCATCGCCGCCTGGACCGCCTCGCGAATGCTGTCGGCCGCGATGCGGGACAGCTTGAACCGCGGATGGGACGCGAACGCCCGTTCGGCATCCCATTCGGGACCGAGGCCCGGCGCCGGCGCGCAGACATGCCGCATCACGCCCGGATGCGGTGCGATGTCGAAGACCGGCGACAGCCGCCACCCGTCGCCCGCACCGAGGAACGCGTGGTTGCGCAGGTGGTCGTCGGTGTTGTGGAGGCACGCGTTCACCAGGAGCCGCCGGAACATCTCCGGAAACGCGTTCGCGACGCCGATCGACTCCGCGACCGCCGCGATGTCGACGTAGGTCTTCCGGGTGCCGTAGCCGAAGCTCGGCTCCTTGAGCAGCGTGGCCGCACTCAGATAGGCGATCGGCTCGCCTTCCGAGGTGCGGTCGAACCGTTCGACGAGAAGCACGCTTCGACCGCCGATATCGAGAAGCTCGCGAGCCGGGACCGACAGGCCGGCCGCCTCGGCGACGTCGAGGCAGACCGCCTCCGCGCGCGGATCGTCGAACCTGTCGCCCCAGGCGGGAAACTTCGCGATCCACTGGCGCCCGCGGTGCCGCAGCCGCGCCTTGGGGCGGGCGCCCCCGACGTCGGCGCTGTTGCGGAGGAGCACCTGCAGGTGATGCGAGGCGCTGCGGCCGTCCTCGATCGCCTCGGCCGCCGCCAGCAGCGCCGCGACGTCGTCCTCCGCGGCGGGCAGGTGCAGGAGCGGGGCTTCGTCCGGAACCCAGGTTCGGGGACCGTCCGGGGTCGGGCCGAAGGCGAGGTCCCCCGTTCGCGTGGTTCCGCCCAGGGCAAGATACTCGGCCATCCCGAGGCGTCGATGCGGGAAGGCCCGATCGAGGATGCCCTTGCCCCAGCCGTCGGGCCCGGCATCGTGAAAGGCGAGGTGGACCTCGTCGGGATGAGCCGACCTCGACCGGCCGCTGATCGGAAGCCCGATCGGATCGATCGGCCTCGGGGTCCCGGAGCGAAGGACGGACTTGGCGTAGACGAAGCGGCCGATCCGCCTGTCGCCCCCTTCGAAGCGGAGCGAGCCGACGGGGACGTAGCGCGCCGCATCCCATCGGAAGACGACGAGCTCGTCGAGGCGGCCGGATTCAGAAATCCGCCACATGGGCAGACCTCCTCGATCGCCGGCGGCCGAGCACGGCGTCCATGTCGTCGCCGATCGGATCGGCGGCGACGATCTCCCCGAGGCGTTCGGTATAGCCGAGGACGGTCAGCGCCTTGAGCAGGATGCCGACCGCCACGCCCGGACGCCCGTTCTCGATCGCGACCACGGATGGGCGGCCGACCCCCATGCGCTCGGCGAACGCGGCCTGGGTGAGGTTTCGGCGCAGCCGTGCGAGCCGGATGGTCTGGCCGAGCCTCGCGAGGCTCGCCAGTTCGTCGCTCGACAGGACCGTGGTCGTGCGCATGGCTAGAACTCCATACGTTATCTCGGTTTGTGATATATCTTCTGATCGCCCGAAGGACCAGCACGGACTGCCGGGCGGGAACCCTCCGCCGAACCGACCGGACACGGGCTCGCGTCGCCTCCGTGGGCGCGCCGACGCGCCGGCCGCCTGAGCTGGGCGCCGCGACGCACCCGGCGCGCTCCGGTGCCCACGATGCCGCGTAACCGATGGCCTCGGCTGCGCGTACATCAGGATCGGCCCCCGCCCCGCGCGCGCCGCGCCCCCTCGCTCGGAGACCGCCATGTCCACGAACATGTCCCTGACACCCAAAGCGTCCGGCCTGCGCGGGGTCGCGCTCGCGACGGTCGCGGGCCTCGCCCTGATGGCCGGTGCGGTCTCGCTGCGCGGCCTCGCCCACGCGGAGGAGCCCGGCCGGCGCCTGCCGGAGGCCGCCGTGACCGCCCGGGAGACCGCGAAGGAGACCGGCCTGCGCACCGCGACGCTCGCCGGCGGCTGCTTCTGGGGCGTGCAGGGGGTGTTCCAGCACGTGCGCGGCGTCCGCCGGGCCGTGTCGGGCTATGCCGGCGGCGACGCGTCGGATGCACGCTACAGCGCGGTCAGCACCGGTGGCACCGGCCATGCCGAGGCGGTGCGCATCACCTACGATCCCAAGGTGATCCGCTACGACGAGCTGCTGCGGATCTTCTTCTCGGTGGCGCTCGACCCGACGCAGGTGAACCGCCAGGGCCCGGATTCCGGCCCGCAATACCGCTCGGCGATCTTCCCCGCCGACGCGGAGCAGGCGCGGGTCGCCGAGGCCTACATCGCCCAGCTCGACGCCGCGCACGCCTACGCGAAGCCGATCGCCACGCGGATCGAGCTGGGCGCGACCTTCTACCCGGCGGAAGGCTACCACCAGGACTTCATGGCGAGCCACCCGAACCACCCCTACATCGCCGCCAACGACGCGCCGAAGCTGCGCGACCTGCAGGCGCTGTTCCCCGAGCGCACCGCGCCGGAGCCGGTGCTGGTCGGCGGCCGCCCGCCGGCCTGAGGACGTCTCACGGGCCGAATCGGCCACCGGCCCGGCACGGGTGTTGTCATCATTGACAACACCCGTGCCGGGCCGCTGGGGATGGCACCATGACGGCGGTGCTGACCGAGAAATCCCGCACCGTCCTCAGCAACACCGCCTTCTTCGAGGTGACGCTCTGGCATGTCCCGGCCCCGGTCCCGGGCAGCCTGCATGCCTTCAAGTACCGGCTCGCCCTCGTCGTGAACGGCGCGTGCGTGCTTCGCTACGACAACGAGCGCGGCAAGGGCGATCACCGCCCTATCGGATCGCGGGAGGACCGGTTCGCCTTCACGAGCCTGGAAGCCCTCTTCGACGCCTTCGAGGCCGACATGAGAAGGATCCTGGGATGAGCATTCTGACGGTCGGCATCGGATCCGTGGCGGATGCGAGGACCCGCTTCCTCGAGGCGGCCGCCGATGCCATGGCCGGGCACGCCGCTGCCGCTGCGCCGACGATCTACTTTGCCAGCTACGATGCGTTGCATCGCGTCCTCGCGCCGTCGCGCCTGGCGATCGTCAAGGCGATGGCGGGCCAGGGACCGCTCGCCATCCGCGAAGTCGCCCGGCGGGTCGGTCGCGACGTCCAGGCGGTGCATCGGGACGTGGTGACGCTGGCGGAGGCCGGCGTCGTCGACCGGTCGGACGCGGGCGTGACCTTCCCCTACGACCGGATCCATTTCGAGTTCGACATCGGCGCCGCCGCCTGAGCGCGGGCGAGCCGGTCCCTGAGGGCCGCCGCCCCCGCGCACCGCGACAATCCTGCGCCCTTCCCCCCTCCCGTGCCGCCGGCGCCCTTGTCCTGCCGCTCCGATCCGCGCCAGGATCGCCGGGTCGGCGAAAGGGGACCGGATCATGGCTGTGGCGTCGGGACCCGGAGCCCCAAACCCCCTCGACCTCGTGCCGATCGAGGATGCCAGCCTCGGGGCGTTCTACCGGAGCATGACCACGCCCGAGCGGCGCACCTTCTGGGCCTGCGCCGCCGGCTGGGCGCTCGACGGCATGGACTTCATGATCTACCCGCTGGTGATCGGCACGATCATCAGCCTGTGGAGGGTCGATCCGGGCACGGCCGGCCTCGCCGCCACCGTCACGCTGCTGGCCTCCGCGCTCGGCGGGTGGCTCGCCGGCTTCGTCGCCGACCGCATCGGCCGCGTGCTGACGCTGCAGATCACCATCCTCTGGTTCTCGGTCTTCTCGCTGGTCTGCGCCTTCGTGCAGAACTTCGAGCAGCTGCTCGTCGCCCGCGCGCTGCTCGGCCTCGGCTTCGGCGGCGAGTGGGCGGCCGGCGCGGTGCTGATGGGCGAGACCATCCGGGCGCAGTATCGCGGCCGGGCCGTCGGCTCGGTGCAGTCCGGCTGGGCGATCGGCTGGGGGATGGCGGTGCTGTCGCAGGCGGTGCTGTTCTCCTATCTCCCGCCCGAGAGCGCGTGGCGCTGGATGTTCGCGATCGGCGCGCTGCCGGCGCTGCTGGTGTTCTACCTCCGCCGCTACGTCGCGGAGCCGAAGGTCGCCGCCGAGACCCGCGCCAGGGCGCGCGCGGCCGGCGAGGAGCCTAAGCTCTGGGAGATCTTCGCCGGCCCGCTGCTGCGCACCACGATCCTGGCCTCGCTCGCCGCCGCCGGCTGCCAGGGCGGCTACTACGCCATCACCACCTGGCTGCCGCGCTACCTCACCACCGAGCGCGGCCTGTCGATCGTCTCCTCCACCGGCTACCTCTCGGCGCTGATCGTGGGCTCGTTTGCCGGCTACCTCGTCGGCGCCTGGCTCGCCGACCGGCTCGGGCGGCGCCCGCTGTTCCTGATCTTCTCGATCGGCGCGATCCTGGTCATCGTCGCCTACACCCAGCTGCCGCTCTCGAACGCGGTGCTGTGGGTGCTGGGCTTCCCGCTCGGCTTCTTCGCCTCGGGCTACTTCTCGGGGATGGGCGCCTTCCTCACCGAGCTCTACCCGACGCGGCTGCGCGGCTCGGGCCAGGGCTTCTGCTACAATTTCGGGCGGGGCCTCGGCGCGCTGTTCCCGTTCCTGGTGGGCGAGCTCTCGAAATCGATCGGCCTCGCCTCGGCGATCGCGGTCTTCGCCGCGGGCGCCTACGGCGTGTTCTTTCTCGCCGCCTTCGCCCTGCCGGAGACGCGGGGGAAGGTGCTGCACGCCGACGGGTAGGGGGACGGGTTTGTCCCTCCCCCCTCTGCGGGGGAGGGTGGGCCTCGCGTCAGCGAGGGTCGGGAGAGGGGAGCGACCTCTCCGGACAACGCGCTCCCCTCTCCCGACCCGCTGCGCGGGCCACCCTCCCCCGCTCAGGGGGGAGGGAAAGACTGCGTCGAGTTCGGAGGAGAGGACGCCATGATCCCGATCCGCGATTGCCCCGCCCCCGATCCGCATCCCGCCGGCCCGACGCGCTACGCGGTGCCGGCGGGGGCGGTCGACAGCCATGCCCACGTGATCGGCCGGCCGCCGGCCCATCCGTTCGTGGAGAATCGCAGCTACACCCCGCCGGCGGCGCCGGCGCAGGCCTACCTAGCGATGCTCGACGCCACCGGCATGGCCCACGGCGTGCTGGTCCAGGTCAGCGTCCACGGCACCGACAACCGGCTGCTGCTGGAGACGCTGGCCGCGAACGCCGAGCGCCTGCGCGGCATCGCCGTGATCTCCCTCGGGCTGCCCGAGCGCGACCTCCGCGCGATGAAGGACGCCGGCATCGTCGGCCTGCGCCTCAACGTGCTCTACGGCGGCGGCATCGATTTCGCGGCGGTCGAGGCCTACGGCGCGCTCGCCCGCGAGATGGGCTGGCACCTGCAATTCCTGATCGACGCCCGCAGCCTGCCGCCGCTGGCCCAGCGCCTCTCGCGGCTGCCGGTGCCCTTCGTCGTCGACCACATGGGCCACATGCCGACCGCGGCGGGCCTTTCGGACCCGGGCTTTTCCACCCTCGTGGCGCTGGTGCGCGACGGCGCCTGGGTGAAGCTCTCGGGCGCGTTCCGCACCTCGGTGGCGGGCGCGCCCTACGCCGACACCATCCCCTTTGCTCGGGCGCTGAACGACGCCGCACCCGAGCGCTGCCTGTGGGGCTCCGACTGGCCGCACGTCGCCGCCTGGGACGGGCCGCCGAAGCTCGCGACGCTCCTCGACCTGATCGCCGACTGGGTGCCGGACGAGGCCAGGCGCCGAAGGCTCTTCGTCGAGAACCCGCGCGCGCTCTACGGCTTCGGCTAGGCCTGGGCTTCGGCTAGGCCTGGGGCTTCAGGTAGCTCCGACCGTCGAGATAGGCCTTGCGCCAGCGCTGGATCGCGACCCGCTCGAACAGGCCGGCCTTCGCGAACGGGTCCTCGGCGATGAAGCGCTCGGCCTCCGCCCGCGTCTCCACGTCGACGAGGTAGACGCCGCCGCCCGCATCCGACCCGTCGTCGGACAGTTTCGCGCCGCAGGCGAGCAGCCGCGCGGCCTGGGCCTCCAGGAAGGCGAGGTGCTCGGCCCTCGCCGCGCGGCGCAGGTGCTCGTGGCCGGGCTTGTCGAAGGTCTCGATGATGAACGGCATGGCGGCTCCGGGGGCGGGCTGCGGATGGCGGCGATCGTTTGTGTAGCGCGGCGCAGGCGATGGCGCCCCCGGGCTTCCTGACACCCGCGGGCGGTTCTCACCGGTTCGCCCCGGCCGGGCGCGATCGCGCACCGGGACGCCGCTATAGGTGAAGCCGGCCGCGCGCGAGGCCTCGCGCACGGCGCCGGCCTGCCTCCGGACGCGGGGAAAAACCGCCAACCGGGCGAGGCCGGATCACCGAATCCGCGGGCGGGCACGCGGATCGGGTTCGCGACCACAAGCCCCCGGGAGGACGATCGTGGCAAGGACCATTCCCGCATCCGCGCTCGCTGCAGCGCTGTCCACGGCCGTGCTGCTCGCGGCGACGCCGGCCTCCGCCCAGTACGCCGACGGCGGCATCAGGATCGGCGTGCTGACCGACATGTCCGGCGGCTACTCGGACCTCGCCGGCAAGGGCTCGGTGACGGCGGCGCAGCTCGCGATCGAGGATTTCGGCAGGGCGATCGGCGGCCGCAAGGTCGAGCTGATCTTCGCCGACCACCAGAACAAGGCCGACATCGCCTCGACCATCGCCCGCCGCTGGTTCGACACGGAGGGGGTGGACGCGATCTTCGACACGAACTCGTCGGTGGCGGGGCTCGCCGTGCGCGAGGTCGCCCGCGCCAAGGGCAAGGTCGACATCAATTCCGGCGCCGGCTCGATGGCGCTGACCAACGCCGCCTGCTCGGCCACCGGCGCGCACTGGTCCTGGGACACCCACGCGCTCGCCGCCGGCACCGCCGCGGCGCTGGCCGACGACCCGAAGAACACCTGGTTCTTCATCACCGCCGACTACACCTTCGGGCACGACCTCGAGGCCCAGGTCACCCGCGTGGTGCGGGCCAAGGGCGGCACGGTGCTCGGCTCGGTCAAGCACCCGTTCCCGAACGCCGACTTCTCGTCCTACCTGATCCAGGCGCAGGCCTCGGGCGCCCGGATCATCGGCATGGCCAATGCCGGCGCCGACACGATCAACACCATCAAGCAGGCCGCCGAGTTCGGCATCGCCGAGGGCGGCCAGTCGCTCGGCGGCCTCAACATCTTCCTCACCGACGTCAACTCGGTCGGCCTGAAGGCGGCACAGGGCATGATCCTGACGACGGGCTTCTACTGGGACCTCGACGACCGCACCCGCGCCTTCGCGAAGCGCTTCGGCGAACGCATGGGCGGGCGGATGCCGACCATGGTCCAGGCCGGCGACTACTCGGCGGTGCTGCACTACCTCAAGGCGGCCGAGGCGGCGGGCACCGACGACGGCCTCGCGGTGATGGCCAAGATGCGTGCGCTGCCGATCGAGGACGCCTTCGCGCGCAACGCCAAGCTGCGCCCCGACGGCCGCATGGTCCACGACATGTACCTGGCGCGGGTGAAGACCCCGGCCGAGTCGAAGGGCCCGTGGGACTTCTACACGATCCTCAAGACCATCTCCGGCGACGAGGCCTTCCAGCCGCTGGCGCAGAGCACCTGCAGGCTGGTGACGAACCCGTGACCCCAGCCTTCCCTCTTCCGCAGAGGGGGGAGGGAAGGGCCCCCCGCTCACAAGGCCGACGGGTGCCGGGCCAGCGGCGTTACCGTCACGCTCATGAACGGGAACAGCGGCAGGCCGGAGAGGATCGCGTGCAGCTCGTCGTGGTCGGCCACGTCGAACACGCTGATGTTGGCGTACTGCCCGGCGATGCGCCAGAGGTGCACCCACCGGCCCGATTCCTGGAGCGCCCGCGCCTGCGCCTTCTCCTCGGCCTTCAACCGGTCGAACTCGGCCGGCGGCAGCTGCGTGGGCGGATGGACGTCCATCCTGACGTGATACAGCATCGCTTCCTCCTCGATGTCCTGTTCGGGAACGCGGCCTTCCGCCGCGAGCGCCGAATGCAGTGCCGGCCAGGATCGCTGCGAGTCTCGCCACCGTCGAATTCTCATCCGTGGAGCCGGCGTCCCTCGCATCGGAGCCTGCGTCGGGTTTCCTTCGCACAAGTCCCGGCGATGGCCGCGCCCCGTGCCGTGCCGGAGCTGTCGCCAGCGTCCGGCGCGGCTTTGCGGCGCCGCGAATCGATGGAATGAAGACCGCGGACATGGGCGCCATCGAGACGCCCAGCCACCATCACCCGCGAGGAAGACGCCCATGACTGCTCCCACCTCGAACCGGCGCGACGTGCTGACGGCCTCGCTGCTCGGTGCTCTGCCCCTCGCGTTCGGCCAGGCCGCCGCCTCACCGCTCGACCCGGAACAGACCATCATCCGCTTGCCGAACCAGCTGGTCTGGACCCCGACGCCGACCTATCCCGACCATTGCTCGGACCGCTGCGCCCTCACCGGCGACAGCAACGGAACCGGCTTCTACTACACGCTCGTGCGGTGGTGGCCCGGCTACATGAGCGCTCCGCACACCTACACGACCGACCGGTTCTGCATGGTGGTGTCCGGCATCTGGTGGTGCAACAGCGGCCCCGACTTCGATCCCGCCTCCTGCGTTCCCGTTCCGGCCGGTAGCTTCGTGCGTCGGGTCGCGGGCACGCCGCACTACGACGGCGTGATCCGCCCCGGGACGGAACCGGCGGTGATCGCGATCTGCGGCCAAGCTCCGGTCAACTATCGCCTCGTCGATCCGAGCCAGCCGGGATGGCGCCGCGTCTGACGCAGACCACGCCCACCCGAAGGCGCGGAAGCCGGTGCGATCACGGCGCCCTCGACCGCCGCCCCCGCCGGGCGGCCGTTGCCGGGCACATGCCGGAGGCGCCCGGCTTGCGCGAAAGGGGGTTGTTGCGGCGCGCGAAACCGGGTCCCCTGCCGGCACGATCGCGAGCCGAGGAGCCCTCATGTCCGACCTGAACGCACGGAAGAACGCGCCCTCGCTGGAGGCGTTCTGGATGCCGTTCACGGCCAACCGCCAGTTCAAGGCGGCGCCGCGGATGTTCGTGGCCGCCGACGGGATGCACTACACCACCGACGACGGCCGCCAGGTGCTCGACGGGACGGCGGGCCTGTGGTGCTGCAACGCCGGGCACGGCCGCCGCGGGATCGCGAGCGCGGTCGAGCGCCAGCTCGCGACGATGGACTTCGCCCCGACCTTCCAGATGGGCCACCCGATCGCGTTCGAATTCGCCGAGCGCCTGGCCGAGATCGCGCCTGGGCCGGCCGGCGCCGCGCTCGACCGGGTGTTCTTCACCGGCTCGGGCTCGGAATCGGTCGACACCGCGCTCAAGATTGCGCTGGCCTACCAGCGGGCGGTCGGCCAGGGCACCCGCACCCGGCTGATCGGGCGCGAGCGCGGCTACCACGGCGTCGGCTTCGGCGGCATCTCGGTCGGCGGCATCGTCTCGAACCGCCGGGCCTTCCCGACGCTGCCGGGCACCGACCACCTGCGCCACACCCACGACCCGGCCCGCAACGCCTTCACCAAGGGCCAGCCCGAGCACGGGGCCGAGCTCGCCGACGACCTCGAGCGCCTCGTGGCGCTGCACGGCGCCGAGACCATCGCCGCCTGCATCGTCGAGCCGGTGGCGGGCTCGACCGGCGTGCTGGTGCCGCCGAAGGGCTACCTCGAGCGCCTGCGCGCGATCTGCGACGCGCACGGCATCCTGCTGATCTTCGACGAGGTGATCTCCGGCTTCGGGCGGCTGGGCGCGCCCTTCGCCGCCGACTTCTTCGGGGTGACGCCCGACCTCGTCTGCACCGCCAAGGGGCTGACCAACGGCACCATCCCGATGGGCGCGGTCTTCGCCGGCCGCCACGTCCACGACGCGCTGATGAACGGCCCGGACGGCATCGAGCTGTTCCACGGCTACACCTATTCCGGACACCCGGTCGCCTGCGCGGCGGGGCTAGCGACCCTCGACATCTACCGCGACGAGGGCCTGCTCACCCGGGCGGCGGACCTCGCCGACGACTGGGCCGCGGCGATGCACGACCTGCGCGGGCGCGCCCGCGTCACCGACATCCGCACCATCGGCCTGATCGCCGGGATCGAGCTGGAACCGCGCCCCGGCGCGCCGGGCAAGCGGGCCTACGACGTGTTCGTCGACTGCTTCGCGCGCGGCCTGCTGATCCGCGTCACCGGCGACATCGTCGCGCTCTCGCCGCCGCTGATCCTGGAGCACGGCCAGATCGGCGAGATCGCGCAGGTGCTGGGCGACGCGATCGACCGGGTGGCGTGAGGCCGGGGGCCCGGTTCCGCAATCCGGGCGATGCGGGCACCTCCCCTCCCCCGCAGAGGGGGAAGGGAAGAGGCGTCTTCGCTGCAACGCAACGCACGCCCGCTGGTTGAACCCGCATACGAAGGCCGCGCGCCTTCGGCAGCGAGGGTCATGCATGACGGGTTCGGTTCTGATCGTGGGCGCCAGCGGCATCGTCGGGAGCGCGGCCGCCGAGCGGTTCTCCGCCGAGGGCTGGGCGGTGGCGGGGCTGGCGCGCAAGCCCGTGGCGCAGGACGGCGTCGTGCCCGTCGCCGCCGACCTGCAGGATCCGGCCTCCCTCCGGCGGGCGCTTGCGGGCCTCAAGCCGAGCCACGTGGTGCTCGCGACCTGGATGCGCCGCGACACCGAGGCCGAGATGATCCGCGTCAACGGCGCGATGGTGGAGAACCTGCTCGACGCGCTGCGGCCGGCTGCCTCGCTCCGGCACGTCGCCCTGGTCACCGGCCTGAAGCACTATCTCGGCCCGTTCGAGGCCTACGGGAAGGGCTCGGTGCCGCAGACCCCGTTCCGCGAGGACCAGGGCCGGCTCGACGTCGAGAACTTCTACTACGCCCAGGAGGATGCGGTGTTCTCGGCCGCCGCCCGCGACGGCTTCCGTTGGAGCGTCCACCGCCCGCACACGATCATCGGCAAGGCGGTCGGCAACGCCATGAACATGGGCACGACGCTGGCCGCCTACGCCACCCTGTGCCGCGAGACCGGCCGGCCGTTCCGCTTCCCAGGCTCCGGCATGCAGTGGAGCGGGCTGACCGACATGACCGACGCGCGGCTGCTCGCCCGCCACCTGCTCTGGGCCTCGACCAGCGCCGACGCGGCCAACCAGGACTTCAACGTCGTCGACGGCGACGTCTTCCGCTGGAGCTGGATGTGGGGCCGGATCGCGGCCTGGTTCGGGCTGACGCCCGAGCCGTTCGACGGCACGGTGCGGCCGCTCGAGGCGCAGATGGCCGAGGACGGCCCGGTCTGGGCGGAGATCGCTTCGCGCCACGGCCTCGCCGAGCCCGACCTCGCCAAGCTCGCCTCGCCCTGGCACACCGACGCCGACCTCGGCCGGCCGATCGAGGTGGTCACCGACATGAGCAAGAGCCGTCGGCTCGGGTTCCTCGCCTACCAGCCGACCGACGACGCATTCTTCGACCTGTTCGCCCGCCTGCGGGCCGACCGGCTGATCCCGTGAGCCGCGCCTGACGGGACGGCCGGCGCGATCCCGCATCGAGCCGGCCGATGCCTCGCCCCGGCGGCGTAGACCGGCAAGGTCGCGCCAAGGGGAAATCTTGCGCATCCGAGGACCGTCCGGTCCTTATAGGGTGATCTTAACCGGGATCGACAATCACGGAGCCTTGCGACGAAGGATTCCGCGATGCTGGCCCATTTCTCGATCCGTGCGCGCCTGGTCGGCGCGGTGCTGGTGCTGTTCCTGCTGACGGCCGGGCTCGGCGGCTTCTGCTACGCGCGCCTGCACGCCCTCAGCACCGTGACCGACGCGCTCGCGGGCAATGCGCTGCCGTCCACCCGCATCCTCGGGCGGCTCGCCACCAACTTCGAGGCGCTGCGCAGCCGGCAGCTCGCCTACCTCGTCTCCAGCGACGAGCGGCGGCCGCAATCGCTGCCGCGGCTGCGCGCCAGCATGGCCGAGCTGGACGCGGACCTGAAGGACTATGCCGGCTTCGTCAGCCCCGGCGAGGAGGCGCTGTGGGAGGCGGTGAAGGCAACCGTGCCGGCCTACTCGGCGATGGGCGAGGAATTCCTGCGGCGGCTGCAGGCGGGCGACGCGAAGGGCGCGAGCGCGCACCTCCTCGACGGCATGCTCCCCGCGCTCAACGCCGCGCGCGCCGCGCTGAAGGCCGACCTCGCCTTCAACGACGCCGCCGGCCGGGCGAGCGCCGAGAGCGCCACGGCGCTCGGCGAGCAGGCGCGCTTCGCCATCGCCGTCGGCCTCGGCCTCGTCGCGGCGACGGCGATGGCGGTCGGGTGGATGTCGGTGTTCACGATCTCCGTGCCGGTGCAGCGGATGGCCCGGGTGATGGACACGGTGGCGGCGGGCGACACCGCGATCGCCGTGCCGCATACCGGCGAGCGCAGCGAGATCGGCGCCATGGCGGCGGCGGTGCAGGTGTTCAAGGACAACCTGATCCGCACCCGCAAGCTCGAGGCCGACACGGCGCAGGCGCGGCTGGCGGCCGAGGCGCAGCGCAAGGCCGGCATGCGCCAGATGGCCGACGACTTCGAGGCGGCGGTCGGCGGGATCATCGGCATGGTGTCGTCCTCGGCGACCGAGCTGCAGGCCACCGCCCAGACCCTGACCGCGACGGCGACCGAGACGGCCGGCCAGTCCACCACGGTCGCGGCCGCGGCCGAGGAGGCCGGCACCAACGTCAACACGGTTGCGGCGGCCCCCGAGCAGCCCTGCGCCTCGGTGTCCGACATGGGCCTTCAGGGCGGCGGCCAGTGCGAGCTCTCGCCGCTGCGCTTCTTCGTGGCCAACCAGCCCGCGCGCCGTTCTAGGCGCCCTCCCGCACGGCCGGATGCGCGAGCTCGGCCGAGCCCCCGACCTGCCGGCCGCTCTCGGCCACCGAGGAGCCGAGCTCCTCGGCTGCCGCCGCCACCGTGGTGACGTTGGTGCCGGCCTCCTCGGCGGCCGTCG
>NZ_JAKSYQ010000058.1:0-388 GCF_022829665.1 Methylobacterium sp. E-041
GCGCAGCTGCTGCTGTCGAAGGGCTACGCGGTGCACGGGGTGGTGCGGCGCTCGAGCCATGCCGGGGTGTTCGACCACCGGCTGAAGTGGCTCGGGATCGAGAACGACGTGGAGCTCCACGACGGCAACCTGCTCGACCTGTCGAGCTTGGCCCGCATCGTTCAAGCCGTGCAGCCGGACGAGGTCTACAATCTGGCCGCGCAGTCGTTTGTCACCGCCTCGTGGCAGCAGCCGCTGCTGACCGGGCAGATCACGGGCTTGGGCGCGGTCAACCTGCTCGAATGCGTGCGCACCCTCAAGCCCGACGCGCGCTACTACCAGGCCTCGTCGTCGGAGATGTTCGGCCTGATCCAGGAGCAGGTGCAGAGCGAGGCGACGCCGTTCTACC
>NZ_JAKSYQ010000029.1:0-59082 GCF_022829665.1 Methylobacterium sp. E-041
GGGTGGAGCAGCCCGGTAGCTCGTCAGGCTCATAACCTGAAGGTCACAGGTTCAAATCCTGTCCCCGCAACCAAACACACCACATACACCTCACAAGACCGCAAACAGCCGGCCCGCGCACCACGCAGGCCGGCTGTTTGCCGTTCGGGTATCGCCTTCGGCAGCGGCTCCCGATGCGGCGTCCGCCTCGTCATCCCTCATCGCGCCGATGCGCCGACCGACCGAGCCCGAACCGGGCGGGGCCGCCCGGTGCGCCTTCCGGAACAGGTCCGGCCTCCGCCAGATCCTCCATGATCGGGCAGTCCGGGCGGTCGTCGCCGTGGCAGCGTGCGGCGAGCGCGGTCAGCGTCCGGCTCATCGCGTGGAGCTCGGCCGCCTTCCGCTCCAGCGCGTCGACGTGCTCGAGCGCGATGCGCTTCACGTCGGCGCTGGCCCGGCCCCGGTCGCGCCACAGCGCCAGCAGCACGCCGATCTGCTCCACGGTGAAGCCGAGGTCGCGCGCCCGGCGGATGAAGCGCAACGTGTGGATCTCCGCTTCGGTGTAGTGCCGGTAGCCGGCTTCCGATCGCGCCGCCCGGTCGATCAGGCCGGTGCTCTCGTAGTAGCGGATCATCTTGGCCGAGACGCCGGAGGCCCGTGCGGCCTCGCCGATGGTCATCATCGCCGCGCCTCCGCGGCCGGGCGCCAGCGGCGCAGCAGCAGCGCGTTGCCGACGACGCTGACGCTGGAGAACGCCATCGCGGCGCCGGCGACCATCGGGCTGAGCAGGCCGGCGGCCGCGAGCGGAATGCCGACGACGTTGTAGGCCAGCGCCCAGAACAGGTTCTGCCGGATCTTGGCGTAGGTCCGCCGGGCGATGTCGACGGCGTCGGCGACCAGCACGGGATCGCCGCGCATCAGCGTGACGCCGGCGGCGTGCATCGCGACGTCGGTCCCGCTGCTCAGGGCGATGCCGACATCGGCGGCCGCGAGCGCCGGCGCGTCGTTGACGCCGTCGCCGACCATGGCGACCCGACGCCCGCCGGCCTTCAGGCGCAGGATCGCCGCCGCCTTGTCCTCCGGCAGAAGCTCGGCCGTGACCGCGTCGAGGCCGAGCGCCTCGGCCGCCCGGGCGGCGCTGCCGCGATTGTCGCCGGTCAGCATCACGATGCGCAGGCCGCGCCGGCGGAGCGCGGCCACGGCCGCGGCCGCCGAGGGCTTCATCGCATCGCCGAACGCGATCAGGCCGAGGAGCCGCGGCGCCTGGTCCGGGTCGCGACCCGCCTCGGCGAGCCACGAGACGGTGCGGCCGTCCCGCGCCAACGCCTCGGCCCGCGCGGCGAGCGCCGTGAGGTCGACGCCGTCCTCGTCCATCAGCCGGCGGCTGCCGAGGCGCAGCGTGCGGCCCTCCACCTCGGCGGCGACGCCGCGGCCGGGCAACGCCCGCAGGTCGGACGCGGCCGGCGGCGACACGCCCTCGGCGGCGGCCAGCGCCGCGACGGCGCGGGCGAGGGGATGCTCGCTGCCGGCCTGGAGCGCCGCGGCGCGGCGCAGGAGGTCGGCCCGCGCGATGCCCGGCGCGGGCTCGAGCTCGGTCACCGTCGGGCGTCCCTCCGTCAGCGTGCCGGTCTTGTCGAAGGCGACCGTGTCGAGGGCATGGGCCACCTCCAGCGCCTCCGCGTCCTTGATCAGGATGCCGTGGCGCGCCGCGACGCCGGTGCCGGCCATGATCGCCGTGGGCGTCGCCAGGCCGAGCGCGCAGGGGCAGGCGATCACGAGCACCGCCACCGCGTCGATCAGCGCGGCCTCGACGCCGGCGCCGGCCACGAGCCACCAGCCGAGGAAGGTGAGAAGCGCCAGCCCGAGCACCACCGGCACGAACACCGCGCTGACCCGGTCGACCAGGCGCTGGATCGGGGCCTTGGCCGCCTGCGCGTCCTCGACCAGGCGGATGATCCGCGCCAGGGTCGCCTCCGCGCCGACCGCGACGGCCTCGACCACGAGCAGGCCGTCGCCGTTGATCGCGCCGCCGACGACCCGGTCGCCGGCCGCCTTGGCGACCGGCACGCTCTCGCCGGTGATCAGCGCCTCGTCGACCTGGCTCGCGCCGGCGCGGACGGTGCCGTCGGCGGGCAGCCGCTCGCCGGGGCGGACCACGACCATGTCGCCGACCCGGAGCGCCGCGACGTCGATCTCGGCCTCGCTGCCGTCCGGCCGGCGCAGGCGCGCACGCTCGGGGCGCAACGCCGTCAGCGCGTGGATCGCCGACGCGGTGCGCCGCTTGGCGCGGCTTTCCAGTCGCTTGCCGAGCAGCACCAGGGTGATCACCACCGCCGAGGCCTCGAAATACAAGTGCGGCGCCGCGTGGCCGTGCGCCTCGGCCCGGACCAGCTCGACCAGGCTGAGGCCGTAGGCCGCCGAGGTGCCGAGCGCGACGAGCAGGTCCATGTTGCCGGCGCCGGCCCGCAGCGCGCGCCAGCCGGCCCGGTAGAATCGGGCGCCGAGCCAGAGCTGGATCGGGGTGGCGAGCGCCAGCTGCAGCCAGCCGAGCGGCATCCACGCGATCCCGAACGGCATCAGCAGCATCGGCGCGACCAGCGGCGCCGCGAGCAGGCCTGCGACGAGGAGGTGGAGCCCGTCGCGGCGCGCGGCGGCGTCCCGCTGGACGTCCGCGGCCTCGGCCCCGCCCGCGGGTGCCGCCGGGGCCGCCTCGTAGCCGGCCGCCTCGATCGCCGCGACGAGCGCGTCGGCGGTGACGGTGCCGGCCGCGACCGTCACCCGCGCCCGCTCGGTGGCGAGGTTGACCGCGGCCGCGGAGACGCCGGGCACGGCCCGCAACGCCGTCTCCACCCGCCCGGCGCAGGACGCGCAGGTCATGCCCGTGACCGCGAGATCGACGGTCTCTGCCGCGACGTCGTAGCCGGCATCCGTCACCGCCTGCGCGAGGGCCGCGGTCGGCACTGCGCCCGCGACGGTGACGCTGGCGCGCTCGGTGGCGAGGTTCACGGAGGCGCTCGCGACGCCCGGCACCGCCCGCAACGCCGTCTCGATGCGGCCGGCGCAGGACGCGCAGGTCATGCCCGAGACGGGCAGGGCGACGGTGCGGGTGTCGGCCGGCGCGTGCGGGTCGGTCGCGGTCGGGGTGAGCGTGTCGGCGTCTGCGTTCAGCATGGAGCCGAGATGGGGCTTCCAACGGTGGGAAGGTCAAGGCCGGATGGTGAAGGCTGGAACGGCGCCGGATGCGGGGAACGGCTTTCAGCCGCCGGCGGTCAGGGGCGCGGCCGGCTCCGGTCGTCGCGGAGCCGCGGGCCCGCGCCGACGGCGGCAGCGAGCCAGGTTCGGCGCCGCGCGATCAACCGCGGCAGCGGACGTTCGACCCGCACGCTCGCGGACCGGGTCGCGCCGGCCCCCGGAGCGGCGCCAGATCGATCCGTCACCGCCCCTGCGATCCGAGGCGCTGTGGACCCTGCATGGCCGCCAGCCTGGCGCCGGCCGGCGGGCCGGTCGACCGCCGCCGCTTCAGGCCGTGCGGGGGCCGTCCGTTTCAGAGGTCGGGGGCGCCGATGCGCGCGCTGGGCCCGGGGAGCGCCGGATCAGTGCCGCGCATGCCGGCACCATGCCGATGCCGAGCGGAGCATGCTGCCGGGCTGCTGCCGATCCTTCGAGGGATTGCGAGGTCAGTATCCGGTTCGTTTTTCTCACTGAACGGATCGTCAAAACTGTAATTCCGTGCCAGAATCCGTGACTTATGAAATCAGACCTTGCTGTCGGGTCGGCGATCGATATGCTGTCGATCCTGAGAAGGCGAAGCTTCCGTTTCCCCTTTGCTTCGATTCTCACACTCAGCCCCGCCGGCTCGAGCCGCGCGGGGCTTTTCGTCGTGCCTCGCGGGCGACCGGTCCGCGGCGATCGCTCCGCATCGGCCGATGGACGCGGTTCGCGACGATCGCGGCCACCCGACATGACGATGCCGGCTCACGGGGAGCCGGCATCGTCGGTCGATCGGTCATTGGCGATCAGTACTTGCGGACGAGCGGGGTGGGCGCGGCGACCGCGGCGGCGGCGGTGGTGTAGAGCGGCGCGATGAAGCGGACCCAGCCGCGGGTCTCGTCGGCGAACGGGCCGACGCCGCGGTCGGCGACGGTGCGGGTCACCATGAGCTGCGTCTTGAAGATGCCGAAGTCGTAGCCGATCAGGCCGCCGGCCGCGAACGTGCCCTGCTTCTGGTAGTTCGCGTAGATCGCCCGGTTCCGGTTCACCGGCAGGTCGGTGTAGCCGTAGGCCACGGCGCCGATCTCGAACTTGCCGAAGGTTTTGGTCGCGGTCAGGTCGATGTAGAGGCCGTCGGAATTCGGGATCGGGCCGAGGGCGGCGCCGACCTGGCCGCCGAAGCGCGGCGCGTCGTCCACCTGCAGGATGTGGGTGAGCGCGGCGGTCAGGTTCCAGCCTTCGCCGGTGTAGGAGATGCCGCCGGTGTTGCGGATCGAGGTGCCGGCGACCTGCGGCAGCACCGGGGTGGCACCGCCGGCGATGCAGGCGGCGCCGGGAGCGCCGTTGCAGAGCGAGCCGCGGTCGCCGACGCCGACATAGGCGCCGACGAGGTAGGCGGCGCTGATCTTGTTGCCGAGATCCCAGGCGAAGATGTTGCCGATGAAGGGGTTGTAGAAGTAGCTCTGGTCCTGGTTGGCGACGCCGGCCGGGTTGTTCGTGCCCACGAACACCGACGGGACCGCGATCACAGGCATGATGGTCGCGCCGAGCACCTTGTAGCCGGTCGACCAGACCAGGATCGGCACGTTGACGCCGACGTCCGGGCTGTTGCGCGCGTCGCCGCGGCCGGTGCTGAAGGTGTTGATCGCGTAGACGCCTTGCGGCAGCGGGCCGTAGGCGAGGCCGACCTGCTCGCCGGGCTGCGTGACCGGACCGGCCAGAACGGTGGTGCTCATGCCGACGGTGAGGGCGCCCGCACCTGCGGCAAGCCAGGTCTTCATCATGTTCTCGTTCCTACCCCAGGGATCTCGAATGTCGGGCACGTCGCCTCGAGACCATCGTGCCGAACCTCGCTTGTCCGGTGCGAGTTCTGTTCGGCGATGGCCCAAGCGCCGTCTTGCGGTCCGACCTCTTCCGTCTCAACCTGGAGAATTATTCTACAGCGTCGCCCAAAAAAATAGCGGTTTCAGGCACCTTAGTGCCAAGATTGGGCGGCCGTTGCACAAAGGCTGCACTTTCCGGGGGCGGCGGCCGGAGCCTCATCAGCACCGCCCGGGCCTGAGCCCCCGATGTGATGCACATCGCCTCGATGCGCGGGCCCGCGACGGCTCGAATAGGATCGAGGACGGCCGATCGATCGGGGTTCGTCCGGGACGCCCGCACGAATAGGGCGGCAATAGGCGGACCTCGCGCGCCCAAGGGATCCGAACACGGGGGGACCCTGCTCGCGACCCGCGTCCGAGAGCGGGGCATCGATCCCCGGCGCAGGCGCCGGACCGCGCCTCGGGCGGGGGAGGGCGGCCGGTCTTCCCGGAAGGGCCCAATACGATCCGCGGCGCGCCGTTATCCGCCGCCGTGCAGCGTGCGGCCGAAGAGGGCGCGCATCGCGTGCCAGCCCTGCTCGGCGGCGTCGGGATCGTGGACGGGGAAATCCGGCATCATCCAGCCATGCGCGGCGGGATAGGTCCGCGCCGTGTAGCGCACGCCGGCCTGCGCCAGGGCGTGCTCCAGGCGCGCGGCCATCGCGGGCGGATAGCTGTCGTCGTTCTCGGCCGCGGCGATGTGGATCTCCGCCGTCAGCGCGGGCGCGAGCCGGTGGGGGCTCGTCGGCGCATCGGTGGCGAGGTTGCCGCCGTGGAAGCTCGCCGCGGCGGCGAATCGGTGGGGGTAGGTTCCCGCCGCGGCAAGCGCCATGCCGCCCCCCATGCAGAAGCCGACCGCACCGACCCTGCGTCCCGCGACGTCGTCGCGCGTGTCGAGATAGGCCAGGACGGCACCGGTATCCTCCGCGGCCTTGATCGGGTCGGTCGTCGCCATCAGCGGGCCGAGGATGGCGCGGAAGCCGGCCGCCAGGACGTCGCGCGGCACGAACGGCCCGTAGGGGCCGTAGCGGTAGAACAGATCCGGGACGAGGACGACGTAGCCGGCATCGGCGAGCCGCCGCGCCATGTCGAGCATCGCCGGGCGGATGCCGCCGGCGTCCATGTAGAGGATCACCGCCGGCCACGGCCCGCCACCGGCAGGCGTCACGACATGCGTCGGGCAGGCGCCGTCGCGTGTCCGGATCGTGGTCTGCTCGGTCGCCATCGAAGCCTCCTCGGCAGGACATCGGCGATGTCCGCGCCGGACCATCTACGGCCGCGGGCGGACCGGCCGCAAACCCGTCGACCCGGTCGAGCGAAAGGCGCGCGGCGCGGCGGCGCATCGGGTGGATCTGCAGTCCTGGCCGATGCGCGCGATCGGCCAGGGCTTCGCAGGGTTGAGGCTCGCTCCGCGGACCGGTCCCCGCTCACAGGGCCCCGAGCGTCACGGTGCTTGCGCCGAGCTCGGCCGAGGCGGGGACATCGGGCAGCCAGCGCACGGCGCCGGCGGTCGCGAACCCGCCCTGCTTGAGGACCTGGGCGGCATTCGTGGCGATGCCGCGGGTCCGGTAGGCGACGGTGAAGGCGGCCGGCGCCTGGAAGCGCTCGGCCGACGCCTCGGCAACGGATGCGGGCCGCCACCGCGTCAGGTTCGGCACGAGAAGGCCGCCCTGCGCGCGGACGTCGGCGGCGCCGAGCGCCACGCCCGGCACGTGATAGCCCGCACCGAGCACGGCGGGCACGGCGACGGCGTTTCCGGTGGCGGTCGCCTCGGAGGCGGGGGCCGCGGCGAGGGTCCCGATGGTCAGGGCCACGGCGGCGGCGAGGGTGATGGTGCGGTGGGTCATCCGTCGATCCTCAACTGCGACGGGGCTGCCCGTCGTTCGATGAGGCGAAGATGCGAACGGCCACTCTATCGATCAAACAGATGCGATCGATCCCAAGTATCGATGGCGTAGATATCTTGTCCGTCTTGCGGACGCCGCTCCGCGCCCTCCTTCAGGCATACGGCGGTCGGTCGGCCGCAGCGGAGGCGGGCCACGCGTCCGGCGCGCGCGATCGAGCCTGAGAACCCGAGGCGAGAGACCCGAGGCATCGATTCCATGAACGACCCGATATCCGCGACCCAGGTCACGATCGAGCACGTGACGCTGCGCTCCCCCAAGTCCTTCGAGGCGGTGCGGTCCGCCCTGGAGGCGTCGGTGCCGCGCCTCGACCACGCCTATGCCGAGCTGCTGCTGGACGGGCAGGTGGACGCGGCGCGCGACCTCCTCGAGCGCCAGGCGCCGCTCTCGATCTTCGGCGCCCGCGACCATGGCGGGCTGCTCCGCACCGCCGGGCTCGTGCGCAAGGCCGTCCAGTACGACATCGGCAACCCGCTGACGGCCGCGCGGATGACCCGGCACGTCCTTTCGGCCGCCCTGTACGCGCCGGTCCGGGTGCTCCTGCGCGAGGATGCCGAGGGCCGCGTCGCGTTCGAGTACGACCGCCCGGCCACCACCTTCGGCCAGTTCGGCAACCCCGAGGTCGACGGCGTCGCGCGCGACCTGGACGAGCAGCTCCGCTGCGTCCTCGCCGCGGCGGCCGCCTGATCTCGCCGGACGGGCACGGCGGCCGGCGCGGCCGGATCCTCGCCATCCGGCCGCCCCCGAGGGAGCGGCCGATCGCGGCCCGTGGGCCGACCCATCCGATCGCGCCCGGGTCCGCCGCGGAAGCGTCGCGGCGCGCCTCCGGCCGCCCGTTCCCTCACAACCCCAGCGCGCCGCCGTCCGAGCGCGGGTCGTGCGTCGCCTCGATCCGCCCGTTCCTGGCGTGGCGCACCAGCATGCCGGCGTGGCCGAGCGAGTCGATGTAGGCGCCGCCGAGCTCCTCGATCCGGTGGCCCATGCGCTCGAGGGCGCGGATGCAGGCCGGGTCGAAGCGGTCCTCGACCTTCACCGTCAGCGATTCCGCGCCCCAGGTGCGGCCGTAGAGCAGGCGCGGGGCGTCGACCGCGTCGGCGGGGCTGCGGCCGTAATCGGCGTAGCGGGTGAAGATCTGCGCCTGGAACTGCGGCTGGCCGTCGCCGCCCATCGAGCCGTAGGCCATCACCCGGCCGTCGTCGAAGCAGGCGAGCGCCGGGATCAGGGTGTGGAACGGGCGCCGTCCCGGCTCCAGCGGGTTCACGGCGTCGGCGTCGAGCGAGAACGACGTGCCGCGGTTCTGCCAGTGGATGCCGGTCTTCGGCAGCACGCAGCCCGAGCCGTATTCCCAGTAGATCGACTGGATGTAGGACACGGCCAGGCCGTCGGCATCGATCGCGCCCATCCACACGGTGTCGCCCTCGCCAGGGTTCCGCAGCGGGATCGCGGCGGCGCGCGCCATGTCCACCTGCGCCGCCTCGCGGGCGAGGCTTTCGGGCGTGAGGTAGGTCGCCGGGTCCGAGGTCAGGCGGTCGTGGTCGGTCACCACCCGGTCGCGGATCGCGAAGGCGCGCTTCGTCGCCTCGATCAGCCCGTGGTAATGCGCCGTGGTCTCCGCCTGGCGGATGTCGAGGCGGTCGACGATGCCGAGGATCAGCAGCGCCGCCAGGCCCTGCGTCGGCGGCGGGAAGTTGTAGAGCGTCGCGTCGCGGCGGCGGATCGAGAGCGGCGCGCGCTCGCGCGGCTGGTAGGCCTTCAGGTCGGCCCGCGTCACCGGCGCGCCGAGGCGCTCGAGGTCGGCGGCGATCTCGCGGCCGACGTCGCCGCGGTAGAAGTCGTCGAGCCCGGCATGGGCGAGCTGCTCCAGGGTCGCGGCCAGCGCCGGCAACCTCCGCACGTCGCCCACCGGCCACGGCTTGCCCGCCTTGAGGAACGTCGCGGAAAAGTTCGGGGCGTCGTGGAGGGTGTCGAGCTCCTTCGGCACGTAGCGCCCCTCCGAGGGCGAGACCGGGCAGCCCTCGCGGGCGTGGCGGATCGCGTCGGCGAGCAGCGTCTCCAGCGGCAGCCTGCCGCCGAGCGCCCGCGACAGCTCCAGCGCCAGCCGCCAGCCGCCGACGGCGCCCGCGACCGTGACGCAGGCGTCGGGGCCGCGGGACGGGATGGCGTCGAGCTCGCGCTCACGGTAGCGCGCCCGGGTGGCGAGCGCGCCGGCCGGCCCGCAGGCCTCGATGCCGCGCACCCGGCCGCCCTTCTCGCGCACCAGCCAGAACCCGTCGCCGCCGATGCCGTTCATGTGCGGGTAGACCACGGCGATCGTCGCGGCCATCGCGGTCATCGCCTCGATCGCGTTGCCGCCCTGCGCCAGCACGGTCTGCCCGGCCTGCGCGGCGCGGTGGTGCGGGGCGGCGACGGCGCCGTGGGAGAAGACGGGTGTCTCGGGCATGGTCTCGCTCACGGCTGGCGACGGATCGGCCGGCTGTACGAAAACCGTGCCGCGGGCGCAAAGCCGCGGGTCTCGACGAAGGGATCGCGCGAAGCGCCGACGCGGCCCCCGCTCCCGTCTGGGAGAGGTCGGGGTGCGACCTGTCCGGAAAGACCTGTCCCCCTCACCGTGTCCCTCTCCCGCATCCAAGTCGGGTCTCTCCGACTTGGCCACACGACGAGCAGGTTTGGGCACACGACGTGCAGATCTCGGGCAAGCCCCAGATCTGTGAGAGCGAGGAGATCCGCGCTTCACCGGCCCTCCGAAGCATCCCTTCGGCCCGGAACCCGGCTGGTGTGCTTAACCTGCACGGGACAGCCCCGTTCGGTGGGGCTAGGATCGGGCCACGAAGGCTTCAGGGTTCAGTCGTGTCGCGTCCAGCCCCCCTTCCGCGCAGCCGCCTGCTCCCTTGCCTCGCCGCCGCGATGCTCGGCCTCCCGACGCTTGCGCAAGCGCAGCAGGCATCGCCGGCGCCCCCGGTCATTCCGGTGATCCGCGAAGGCGCCGGCGGCGACGTGCGGACCTCGGTGGCGCAGCCCGAGACCACGAGCCAGACCTCGGGCGGCTATGCCCGCTCGGTCGAGCCCTATCTCGGGCCGCTCGGCGATCCGTTCGGCCTGCGCCCGGTCCTGAAGGAGCGGGGCATCCAGTACAGCCTCACCTACATCACCGACGTGCTCGGCAACCCGACCGGCGGGATGCGGCAGGGGGCGGTGGTCGAGGACCGGCTGAACCTGCGGCTCTACCTCGACCTCGACAAGCTCGCCGGCTGGCAGGGCGCGAGCGTGCACGCCAACGCCTACTTCATCCACGGCACCGGCCTGTCGCGCTACTACGTCGGCAACCTGCTCGACGTCAGCGTGATCGGGGCGCTGCCCGCGACCCGGCTCTACGTGCTGTGGTTCGACCAGCAGTTCCTCGACGGCAAGCTCGGCCTGCGCATCGGCCAGCAGGCCGCCGACACCGAGTTCTTCGTCAGCCAGACCGCGACGCTGTTCGTGAACTCGAGCTTCGGCTGGCCGGCGATCACCAGCGCCAACCTGCCTTCCGGCGGCCCGGCCTATCCCGTGGCGGCGCCGGCCATCCGCGCAAAGTTCGAGCCCGGCGGCGGCCTGTCGTTCCAGGCCGGGATCTACGACGGCGATCCGGCCGGCGCCAACCGCCCCGGCGACGACGCGGAGGAGCAGCGCCTCAACCGCACCGGCACGAACTTCCGCACGAACGACCCGGCCCTGATCGTGGCCGAGGCGGCCTATTCCTACAACACCGAGAAGGGCTCGACGGCGCTGCCGGGCACGGTGACGTTCGGCGGCTGGCAGCATTTCGGCCGCTTCGACGACCTGCGCCGCGACACGCTCGGCCTGTCCCTCGCCGACCCGGCCTCGTCCGGCGTGCCGCGCCAGCGCCGGGGCAATGCCGGCCTCTACGCGATGATCGACCAGAGCCTGCTGATCGAGCCCGAGAAGGACGACGAGGGCCTGTCGGTGTTCGTGCGCGCCTCGCTCTCGCCGACGCGCTCCAGCCTGATCTCGGCCTACGTCGATGCCGGCCTGGCCTACAAGGGCCTGATCCCGGGGCGCGACGACGACACGATCGGCGCCGGCATCGCCTATGCCCGCTACGCCGACGACGCGCGCCGGGCCGACACCGACACCATCCTGTTCACCGGCACCGCGATCCCGCGGCGGCGGGCCGAGACCGCGCTGGAGGCGACCTACCAGGCGCTGGTGGTGCCGGGCTTCACCGTGCAGCCGGACGTGCAGTACATCATCCGCCCGAGCGGCGGCGTCGCCGACGCGGACGGGCGCCGGCTGAAGAACGCCACCGTGCTCGGGGTGCGGGCGACCGTGCAGTATTGAGCCCGGGCGGCGCGCCGGCCCGCGGCCGCGAGGCCTGCGGGTCAGCCCGGGCCGTCCTCGTCCGGGACGGTGTCGCCGAACGGCACCGTGAGCACGCGCTCGCCGGCCTCGTCGGCGATCTCGAAGCTGCACACCATCCAGTCGCGGATCAGCGTCAGGCGGTCCTGCGCGATCATCCGGCGGGCGACGGCGAGCGCCCGCGCGCGGGCGGCCTCCACGTCGGCGAGCTCGTCGCCCTCCTCGTCGATCGCCAGCCCCGCCGGGCCTTCGCGGTGCCGGACATGGAAGAAGTACCGCGGCATCACAGGCTCCCGATCAACCGGGCGTACTCGCGCTCGGGCAGGCCGTAGCCGTCGTCCACGACCGCCTCCAGCCCTTCGCGGCTCAGGATCGTGATGCGGCCGCGCCGCGCGCGGATCAGGCCGTGCCCCCTCCAGGGCCTGGACCGCCAGGGTCGTGCTGCTGCGCTGCGCGCCCAGCATCAGGGACAGGAACTCGTGGGTGAGCACGAGGTCGTCGCCCTCCAGCCGATCGTGGCACATCAGCAGCCAGCGGGCGAGGCGCACGTCGATGTTGTAGGCCGCGTTGACGAAGGCGGTCTGCGCCGTCTGCAGCATCAGGATCTGGACGAAGCGCAGCAGCAGCCCGCGCAGGGTCGGGCTCTCGTCGACCGCGGCCAGCAGGTCCGCGGTGGCGATGGACAGCATCCCGCCCGGGCTCTGGACGAAGTGGTGGAACGGCGACCGGTCGACGGCGAGCAGCACCGGCGCGGCCCCGACCAGGCCCTCCCGCCCGATCACGCCGATCTCGACCCTGCCGGCGGCCCCGCTGACGATCGAGGCAAGGCTGTCCTCGGGGAAGTACAGCGTCCGGATCGGCTCGTCGGGCGCGATCAGGGTCTGTCGCAGCTCGGTCGCGACCGGCTGCAGGGCCGGCTGGAGCAACGCGAAGTCGGCGGGCGAGAGCGCCCTCAGCAAGCGGTTGCGGACGCTGGATCGCTGCGGTGCCGGCATCGCTCGGTCCCGATCGGGCAAGAGCACACGCTGTCTCCCAGGCGCCCGCGCCTCGTCTCCCCGGCAGGCGATGGGCCAGATGAGCGCTCGCCCGCGGCGAGGTCAATCGAAAAGTTTCGCGCCTCGATGTTTGTATGATTGCAGACAGACCCAAGTGTTGGCTATCATACTGAAGCTCCCGTGCCTCTTCCGGGCGGCATTCGCGTATGTCTAGAATTCGAAACCTTGCTCTCTGCGCTGCTCGAAGGGGCGGCCGCCTTCGCGTCCGGAGATCCGAATGAAAGACGTGGCCCAGCAACCGGCGGTGCTGGTCGCCGAAGCCGACGCGATCGTCGCCATGGATTTGAGCGACGCCCTGGAGGGGGCGGGCTACCGGGTGATCGGGCCGTTCGCGACGGCGGCCGAGGCGCTGCTGTCACTGGAGCGGGAGGCGCCGAGCGTGGCGGTCGTCGACCTGGTGCTCAAGGAAGGACCCTCCGACGCCCTGATCGCGCGGCTGCGCCAGTGCCGGCTGCCCTTCCTCGTCCATTCCGGCCTCGAGCGCGACGACCCCGCCGCCCGCGACGTCCGGGACGAGCCCTGGCTGCGCAAGCCGGCGCTGCCCTGGGACGTGGTGGCCCTGCTCGACGCGCTGACCCTCGACGAGCCGGCCATCGACCAGCCCGCCCTCGACGAGCCGGCTTTGGCCGCCGCCGGATCGGCGCCGGCGCATGAGGGGGCGGTCCATGCGCCCCCGACCCACGTCGAGCCCGTCGGCCGCGCGCCCGCCGGCGATGCGCCGACCGCACCGGTCCGGCGGCTTCGGGCGGCGAGGGGCCGCAACCCGCTCGTGCGCAAGCTCGAGGGCTTCGCGGCCCTGTCGGAGGCCGACGAGGCGCTGCTGGAGCGGATCAGCGCCCCGTCGCGGATCGTCCCGTCGCAGACCGACCTCGCCCGCGAGGGCGACGCGCCGCAGGGCGTGTTCATGATCCTGGAGGGCATCGCCTGCCGCCACAAGGTGCGCGCCACCGGCACCCGCCAGATCACCGCCTACCTGGTCCCGGGCGACCTCTGCGACCTCGACGCGGCGTTGCTGGACGCGATGGACCACTCGATCACCACGCTGTCGGCCTGCCGCGTGGTGCTGATCCCGCCGAGGACGGTGGTCGAGGTGATGGAGAGCCATCCCCGGATCGCCCGCGCGCTCCGGATGACCACGCTGGTGGACGAGGCGACGCTGCGCGAATGGCTGGTGAACGTCGGCTGCCGCTCGGCCCTGGAGCGGCTCGCGCACCTGTTCTGCGAGCTTCGCATCCGGCTGCAGGTGGTGGGGCTGGCCGAGGACGACAGCTACGACCTGCCGCTCACGCAGCTGGATCTCGCCGACACCACCGGCCTGTCGAACGTGCACCTCAACCGCACGCTGCAGGAGCTGCGCCGGTCCGGGCTCATCGAGTTCCGCGGCAAGCGGGTGCGGATCCTCGACCTGCCCCGGCTGAGGGCGCTGGCCGAATTCAAGCCCAACTACCTCCATCTCGGCGAGCGGGCCGCCGCATGAGCCTGTTCCTGCAGCCCGTGCAGGTCGCCACGGGAAGCGACGACCACGAGAGCCGGCTCGTCTTCTCCGACGGCTTCCTCGTCGCCGTGCTGGTGCGCCTGTCCGACCAGCACGAGGACGGGGCGGGCCGCTGGTTCCTGGAGGCCGGCTTCGGGCCGCTCGACGACCCGCGGGCCCCCGTCTTCGTCGACCTCGACGCGGCACAGGCCTGGATCCGCGACCGGCTCGGCAAATCCTGAGCTGGGCAAGTCCTGAACTGGGCAAGTCCTGAGCTGGGCAAGTCCTGGGTTCGGCAAATCCCGAGCTTGCTCCGCCGGGGCGTGCGCCGCGCCGCCCGCAGCGCCCTATCTCCGATCCATGATCATCTTCGATTGGGTCGTCGGCGTCCTGTTCGGCGCGGTGCTTCTGGCTGCTTTCGCGCGGCGGATCGGGGCGCCGTATCCGGCCTTCCTGGCGCTCGGCGGCGTCGGGCTGGCCTTCGTGCCGGGCGTGCCGAACCTCGAGCTCGACCCCGAGCTGGCGCTGGCGCTGTTCCTCGCCCCCGTGCTGATGGATGCCGGCTACGCCACCTCGCTGCGCGACCTGCGGGTGAACTGGCGCCCGATCGCTGGCCTCGCCTTCGGCGCGGTGGCGGTGACGACGATCGCCGTCGCCGTCGTCGCCAAGCTGCTGGTGCCGGGCATGCCGCTCGCCGCCTGCATCGTGCTCGGCGCGATCGTCGCGCCGCCCGACGCGGTGGCCGCGCTCTCGGTGCTGCGCCACGTCTCGCTGCCGCACCGCCTCACCACCATCCTGCGCGGCGAGAGCCTGCTCAACGATGCCGGCTCGCTGCTGATCTACCGGCTCGGCGTCGCGGCCGCCGCGAGCGGCGCCTTCCACGCCTCCGAGGTCGGCCCGACCTTCCTCGTCGGCGTGGTCGCGAGCCTGGTCGTCGGGCCGCTCGCGGGGTTCGCCTTCGTCGCCGGGATGCGGCGGGTGCAAGATGCGGCCAGCACCATCGTGCTGCAGTTCGTGGCCGCCTTCGGCATCTGGATCGCGGCCGAGCGCCTGGAGATGTCGGGGGTGCTGACGCTGGTCGCCTTCGCGATCACCGTGGCGCGCGGCACCCCCGGCATCACCGCGCCGCGCACCCGCATCATCTCCTACGCGGTCTGGAACACCGCGGTGTTCGTGCTCAACGTGCTGGCCTTCGTGCTGATCGGCATCCAGATCGGCCCGATCCTGCAGCGCCTCGCCGGCGCCGACCAGCTCGGCGCGCTCGCGCTCGCCGGCGCGGTCTTCGCCACGGTGGTGCTGGTGCGGATCGCCTGGGTGCTGCCGGCCTCCGCCCTGCCCGGCCTCGCCTTCGCCGAGCCCGGCCGCCACGCCTTCCGCGGCGCGATCGCGGTGTCGTGGGCGGGGATGCGCGGCATCCTCACCATCGCCACGGCGCTCGCCCTGCCGCAGGGCTTCCCCCAGCGCGACCTCATCGTGTTCGCCGCCTTCGGCACGGTGCTCGGCACCCTCGTGGTCCAGGGCCTGACCCTGAACCCGCTGCTCGCCCGGCTCGGCCTCGAGGACGACGACCCGGTCGGCCGCGAGGTGGGCCGCGCCCGGGCCGAAGCCTACCGCGCGGCGCTCGACAGCCTCGAGGGGGCCGAGGACGACGCCGGCACCGAGGCCCTGCGCGAGGAGCTTCGCGGCGCGCTCGCGGCGGCCGAGGACCACGACGAGGGCCGCGCCCCGGAATCGCTGCCCACCGACGGCCTGCGCCGCCGCGCCATCGGCGCCGCCCGCGACACGGTCATGCGCCTGCGCCGCGAGGGCGCGATCGGCGACGACGCCTACTTCGTGCTGGAGGAGGAGTTCGATTGGGCCGAGTTGAACGCGACGCCGAAATCGGAGACGTGAGATCGGCCAGAACGGATGGGATCACGTGCCGCCACCGTCGGGCTGTATATACCGAAATAGGCTTGCGGACGTCGGGTTTCGGTGTAGACCGGAACCATGAGGTTCGCCTTCGACGAGCCGAAGCGACAGGCGAACATCGTCAAGCACGGCTTCGATCTCGCTGCGTTCGAGGAGGCCTTCAGTTTCGACCGCTTCCTGAACATCGCCGCCAAGCCGAGCCGCACCGGACGCGCCCGCTTCAAGCTGATCGGGACGTGGCACGGGGAAACGGTCGTCGTGGCGATCGTTTCGCCGCTCGGCTCCGAGGTGATCGACGTGATCAGCGTGCGGCGTGCCGGCCGGAAGGAGCGAGCGTCCTATGAGCAAGCGTGATCCTGCCCCGAGCTACGTCCCGAACGACGCCTATACCCAGGCGGATTGGGATGCCGTGTCCGACACGCCGCCCCTGACCGATGCGGAGCTGGCGCGCGCCAGGCCCGGCGTCGAAGGGATGCCGCCCGCGATGGCCGAGGCCTTCACCAAGAGGGCCGGCCGGCCGAAGGTCGAGCGGCGCAGCGTCCCGGTCTCCCTGCGCGTGCCGGCGGAGGTGCTGGACGCCTACAAGGCGGGCGGGCCGGGCTGGCAGACGCGAATGAACGCGGCGCTCGCAGCCGGGCTGGCGACGCACACCCAACGCGACCCTCGCCCTGATCGGAATCGCGCCGTCCACGACGGGACGCAGGCGCCCTCGGCCGAGCGGCGCGCGATCAAGCGCACCGCCTGACCGCAAAGGCGAGGGACGCGCCCTAGAACATTGTCCGTGATCACTAGGTCACGGACAATGCTCTCCCTTGTTGTGATGTCGCACTGTCTTCACGCGAGCCGGCATCCACCTCGCTCGAAAAGGCTTCAGACCTGCGCGCCCACGCGCGCCTCGATCGCGTCCCACACGCTCACGGCGAGGTCCGGGCCGCCCAGGCGCTTGATCGCGCGGATGCCGGTCGGGGAGGTGACGTTGATCTCGGTGAGGTGCCCGTCGATCACGTCGATGCCGACGAGGATCAGGCCGCGGCGGCGCAGCTCCGGGCCGATCGTGGCGCAGATCTCGCGCTCCCGCTCGGTCAGGTCGGAGGGCCGGGCGGCGCCGCCGCGGACCATGTTGGAGCGGATGTCGTTCAGGGCCGGCACGCGGTTGATCGCGCCCATCGGCTCGCCGTCGACCAGGATGATGCGCTTGTCGCCCTCGGTGATCTTCTCGAGGAAGCGCTGCACCACCCACGCCTCGCGGAAGGTGACCGAGAACAGGTCGAACATCGAGCCGAAGTTCGGGTCGGTCTCGGAGACGCGGAACACCGCCGCGCCGCCGTGGCCGTGCAGCGGCTTCATCGCCACGGTGCCGTGCTCGCGGCGAAAGTCCTCGATCTCCGCCTTGTCGCGGGAGATCAGCGTCGGCGGCATCAGGTCGGGGAAGTCGAGGACGAAGAGCTTTTCCGGCGCGTTGCGGACTTCGGCCGGGTTGTTTACCACCAGCGTCTGCGGGTGGATCTTCTCCAGCATGTGGGTCGCGGTGATGTAGGCCATGTCGAAGGGCGGGTCCTGGCGCATCAGCACCACGTCGGCCTCCGACAGGTCGATCCGCTCGATCTCGCCGAGCGTCGCGTGCGCGCCCTCCACGTCCTGCACGGTCAGCGCCTGCACCCGCGCGGTGACGCGGCGGCCCTGCATCGAGAGCCGGTCGGGGGTGTAGTAGATCAGCCGGTGGCCGCGCGCCTGCGCCTCGAGCAGCAGGGCGAAGGTGGTGTCGCCGGCGATGCGGATCGCCTGGATCGGGTCCATCTGGACCGCAACGGTCAAAGCCATGTCGTTGGGCTCCACTCATGACGCGGCCGGCTCCCCGGGGAATCGCCGCATCCCCCCGGACCGAGCCGGCCGCTCGTCGTCCCCATCGTCGCTTCGGACGCGTCGCGGACGCGCCCGGACCGCTCAATCCTCCGGCATCGACTTGCCGCCGGTGCGCTTGTCGTAGTCGCCGATGGCGTTGCGGCACTCGGGCGACAGGCGCTTGCGGTTGCGCGTCATGCAGGCCTCGGCCGCCGGGCTGTTCGGGTCGACGCCCGCGCAGAGGCGGAAATAGTCGTTGGCGCAGCCGAGCTGCAGCCCCTGGTCCTCGCGCTGGGCCTGCGCCGGGCTGCCGGCGAGCGCCAGCAGGGCGAGCGGGAGGGCCGCCAGCGCCACCGGGCGGAGCATCCGGGGCAGCCTTGCGCCACGGGCGTGTCGAAACGTGTCCAGTCGCATCCAGCGTGGTCCTTGCTTGTCGGTCATGGAATCCCGGGCGGCGGGTCCGCGAGGGGCGCATCCGCGAATGGCACGGCATATCGGGCCCGACGGTCGCTAGGCAAGCGCCCTGACCGTGCGACGGTTCCGCTTCGGCTGCTCCGCCACCGCAACGCAGCATCGGCCGCGATCCCCCGGGCGACGGCGTCCGCCGGCACGGATCGGCCCGGCGCAGAAGAAGGGCCCCGCCCGGGTCGCGAGCAGGGCCCAGTCGTTGGGAGGAAACGCCCGCCATGGGCGGATCCGGTCCTGCAAGGGGCAGGCCAACGGCGTGCCGGGGCCGGCACGCGCCGCGCGATGCGGCCCCGCACGCCGTTCGGGCGCGCGCGCCTCCGGGAAACGATGCGTTAACCATGGCGTGCTGATCTGCCGGCCATCGACACGCCGTCGCCCTTGCCGACGCCCCGCCCCGGGGCCCGGGCGCGATGCCCGGATCAGCCGACAGGTGCCCCCCATGACCGTCTCCCGACCCGCCGCCCTCCGTTCCGACCCGCCGGCCGTCGACGACGTCGCGCCGCGCGTGCCGGCCGGCCGCGTGGTGCCGTTCCCCGCCGCGCCCCGGCCCCCCCGGCGTCCCGAGGCCGGCGAGCGCCGCGGCGAGATCCTGCTGTTCCTCGGCGTGCGCTACGAGCGCCTCGCCTCCTGATCCGGCCCCCGGCGGGCGACCCGCCGGCCCGACGATCCCCGCATCCCACCCCATCGACACCCGAACGAGGCGGACCATGCCAAGTCAGGGCCGGCCGAGTCAGCCCCGGCCGAGTCAGGCCCGGCGCGTGCCGATTCCGATCGCCGGCGCCCGACGCCGCGCGAGCCCGGTCGCGACCTGCGCGCTCACCGCCGCGCTCCTCACCGCGCTGCTGGCCGCCTGCGCCCAGGAGGGCGATTTCGGCCGCCCGAAGGCCGGCGCCTGGAACAGCCTGGTCGAGACCACCGGGACGCTGGCCGCCCGCGAGCGCGAGGAGCCGGCCTCCGCCTTCCCGCTGACCGACGAGGAGCAGACGCTGCGCGCGCGCGCCTGGCGCTTCCTGATGCCGGCGGCCCCCGAGGCCGCGTTCGTCGACGTGCTCGCCAACCTTACCCGCGCCCGCGTGCTGCCGCCGTCGTGGCGCCCGGGGGACGTCGCCGCCTATCACGACGCCCTCGTCGCCGAGCCCGCCCGCTCGCCGGTCTCGCGCTACCGCCGGCTGTCCGAGGACGCGACCGCCGACGCCCGGCTGATCCCGCCCTTCGTCGCGATCGCCGCACGGGTGATCGACGCCGACGCCCTGCGGCTGCGCAGCCTTCCCTTCGCCAGGGCGCTCGACGATGTCGACGTGCGCAACGCCGCCATGCGGGTGGCTGAGAACCGATGCCTGATCGCCTGGGTCCGGCTCGAACTGGCCGAGCGCACCGCGCGCTACCGCTACGCGGTCGAGCACCTCGTCGTCGCGCTGCCCGGCCCGGAGGCCGTGGGGGCGGAGCGCAGCATCGGCGTGCTCGCCGCCCGCCGCGCGCTGCTCGACCCGCTGCTCCCGCGCGAGGCCGCCTTCCGCTGCGGCCTCGTGCCCGGCGAGGATGGGGCCGCGGCGTTGCCGCCGGTGCGCCCGCTGGTCGTGAAGGACTGAAAGGCGGCACGCGACGCCACGTTCCGTTGTAAGATCGTTTCGTCCTCTATAAAGAACGCCTCGGCAGGGCCGTCGGATCGCACCGCGGACCGATTCCCGGGAGGAGGGGAAGCGATGACCGAACCGAAAGCAGCGCGCACGATCGCGGCCACCAACGGCGTGGCCGAGGACACCGCGTACGGCGCTGTCATCGCCCCGATCCATCTCTCGACGACCTACAAGTTCCCGGCCTTCGAGAAGCCGGGGCCGTACGACTACTCGCGGCTGGGCAACCCGACGCGCGACCAGCTCGCCGACACCATCGCCAAGCTCGAGGGCGGCGCCCGCGCGGTCGTGGTGTCGAGCGGCATGGCGGCCCTCGACCTGGCGCTGTCGAGCCTGCGGCCGGGCGACCTCCTGATCGCCCCGCACGATTGCTACGGCGGCACGCACCGCCTGCTCAGCCTGCGCAGCGCGCGCGGGCACTACACGGTTGCCTTCGTCGACCAGAACGACCCGGCGGCTTTGGCCGCGGCCTTCGCGGGAAGGCCCAAGGTCGTGCTGATCGAGACGCCGAGCAACCCGCTGATGCGCGTCGTCGACGTCCGCCGCGTCACCGGGCTCGCCCGCGAGGCCGGCGCACTCTCGGTGGTCGACAACACCTTCCTGTCGCCGGCCCTGCAGCGGCCCCTGGCGCTCGGGGCCGACCTCGTCGTGCACGCGACCACCAAGTTCCTCAACGGGCATTCCGACGTGGTCGGGGGCGCGGTGGTCGCGGCCGACGCCAAGGTCGGCGACGAGCTCGCCGCCTGGGCCAACACCATCGGCGTCACCGGCTCGCCGTTCGACGCCTACCTCACGCTGCGGGGCGTGCGCACCCTGTTCGTGCGGATCGAGCAGCAGCAGAAGACCGCCGGGCGTCTCGCCGCGTTCCTGGCCGCCCACCCGGCCGTCGCCGCGGTGTACTATCCCGGCCTTGAGACCCATCCGGGCCACGCCCTCGCCAAGGCGCAGCAGAGCGGCTTCGGCGCCATGCTGAGCTTCGAGCTCGCGGGCGGGCGCGAGGCAGTGCGGCGGTTCGTGGCGGTGCTGCGGGTGTTCACGCTGGCCGAGTCCCTCGGCGGGGTCGAGAGCCTGATCTCGCACGCCGAGACCATGACCCATGCGGCGATGGATCCCGACGCGCGCGCGATCGCCGGCATCACCGGCGGGCTGCTGCGGCTGTCGATCGGGCTCGAGGCGGAGGACGACCTCCTGGCCGACCTGTCCCGCGCGCTCGACGCCCTCCCGCCCGCCTGAAGGTCCGCGCGGCGGCCGCCCGCGCCGGCTCAGCCGCCGCTGCCCGGGCGTTCCGCTTCGCCGCGCATCGCGTTGAGGACGCGGCGCCGGGCCTGGGGATCGCGGATCGAGAGCCAGAGCTGCAGCAGGGACGCCAGCTCGCCGAGTTCGCCGGCCGACTGTGCTCCGGCCTCTCGCTCTCCGGCCCCTTGCGCTCGGTCCCCTTGCGCTCCGGCCGCGAAGGCTTCCACGGGCAGCCCTAGGGCGTCGGCGATCGCTTGCAGGGAATGCACGTTGTCGTTGACCATGCCATCGGTACGAACGTACCGGTCGGAAGGTTGCCGGTTTGAATACAAAATCCATACAATTCGGCCGCGGATCGCCACACGCTTTCGTGAGGGGATCGCGTCGCGACGCAGGCGACCGTTCTCAGGCCGGCGGATCGTCGCGCAGGATCCGCATTGCGCGTCCCTCGGCCTCGTGCCGGTGGATCGGCTCGACGCGGCCGCCGAGGTGGCGGCCGAGGAAGGCTTCGGCCCGGGCGTGGAAGGCGAGGCTGTTCTCCGGCCGGGCGAAGCCGTGGCCCTCGTCGGGGAACAGCAGGTAGGTGACCGGGATGCGCTTGGCGACGAGCGCCGCGACCATCTGGTCGGATTCCGCCTGCCGCACCCGCGGATCGTTCGCGCCCTGCGCGATCAGCAGCGGCACCCGGATCCGGTCGGCGACGTGGACCGGCGAGCGCGCGCGGTCGACCGCGTAGGCCAGCGGGTCGGTGGTTCTCGTCGCCGTCCGTGTCCTGCAGGTAGAGCAGGTGGCGCCCGTCATAGGCCCATTCGTAGTCGCGGATGCCGCGGTGGCGGTCGGCGGTCACCGGCGCGCCGGAAGCCGGGTCGCCGGCCGGCCCGACCCGGAGGTTCAGCACGCCCTCGACCGGCGCGAGCCAGGCCAGCCGCGTCCCGTCGCGGCTGATCCGGTAGGCGGTCCGCAGCGGGTTGCCGAACAGGTGCGCCCGCGGGATCAGCTCGATCATCGAGGTCGTCCTCCCGCGCCGCCGGCCCACGGCCGCTCCGCCCGGCATTCGGACCGGAGCGCCCCGGTTCCGCAAGCCCGGCGCTCCTCAAGGGCACCCGGCGTCGGGCCGGCCGTGCACGCGGTCGAGGGCCGTGGCCAGGGCGGTGGCCAGCGCCGGCTCCAGCGTCTGCAGCTCGGCGAGATGGGCCGTCGTCAGCTGCTGCAGCACCGCCATCGCCTTCGGCGTCAGCGTCAGCGCCATGCGGCGCCGGTCCCGGGCCTCAGCGGCCTTGGTCAGGAAGCCCTTGTCGACCATGCGGGCGACCAGCTCCGCCGCGGTCTGCGGCGCGATCAGCAGCTGCTCGGCCACGAACCCGACGGTGGGCGGCCCGTCATGCCCGGCGATCGCCAGCAGCGCCTGATGCTGCTGCGCCGGCAGGCCGACCTTGCCGGCCGCCGCCTCGCTGAAGGCGAGGAAGCGCCGCAGCTCCAGCCGGAAGCGCGCGATCGCGGCATAGGCCTCCCGCGAGAGGACGGGCCCCGCATCCGAATCCATCGGGCATCTCCGGTCAGGGGTTTAATATATCGTATTACGATATATATCGGGCGTCACCGCATCCTACAGTAGGTTCGACCGCATGCAGGCCACCCAGCCAGCCGCGCCCGCCGGGCGTCGGGTTCTCGGCGATTTCCGGACCGACCGACGCCTCGTCCGCCTCTGCGCCATGGCCGTGATCATCGGCCTCGGCAGCACGGTCGCGGCCTGGGCCCTGCTCGCGCTGATCGCCGTCGTGACGAACCTCGTCTGGTTCGGCCGGGTCGACGCGGCGGCGACCTCGCTGGCGCGGGCGACGCCGTCGCTCTGGATGGTCTGCGTGCCGCCGCTCGGCGGCCTGGTCATCGGCCTGATGGCGCGGTTCGGCTCCGAGAAGATCCGCGGCCACGGCATTCCCGAGGCGATCGAGGCGATCCTGATCGGCGGCAGCCGCATGTCGCCGAAGGTCGCCGTGCTGAAGCCGGTCTCGTCCGCGATCTCGATCGGCACCGGCGGCCCGTTCGGCGCCGAGGGGCCGATCATCATGACCGGCGGCGCCATCGGCTCGCTGTTCGCGCAGTTCTTCCACTTGAGCGCCGCCGAGCGGAAGACGCTCCTCGTCGCCGGCGCCGCCGCCGGCATGACCGCGATCTTCGGCACGCCGGTCGCCGCGGTGCTGCTCGCGGTGGAGCTGCTGCTGTTCGAGTGGCGCCCGCGCAGCTTCATCCCGGTGGTGGCCGCCGCCGTCACCGCCACGATGCTGCGGCCGGCGCTGTTCGGGTCCGGCCCGCTCTTCCCCTTCGCCGCCGACCCGGTGCTGCCGTGGTGGGGGCTCGCCGCCTGCGTCGCCGTCGGCGTCGTCGCGGGGCTGCTCTCGGGCGCGCTGACGACGCTGCTCTACGCGATCGAGGACGCGTTCGAGCGCCTGCCGATCCACTGGATGTGGTGGCCGGCGCTCGGCGGCCTCGCCGTCGGCCTCGGCGGGCTGGTCGAGCCGCGCGCCCTCGGCGTCGGCTACGACGTCATCGCCGACCTGCTTGGCGGGCACATGCTGGTCCGGGCCGTCCTGCTGATCCTGCTGGTCAAGGCGGCGATCTGGCTCGTCGCGCTCTCGTCCGGCACCTCGGGCGGCGTGCTCGCGCCGCTGCTGATCCTCGGCGGGGCGATGGGCTGGCTCGTCGGGTCGGTGCTGCCGGGCGAGCCCGGGTTCTGGGCCCTGCTCGGCATGGCGGCGATGCTCGGCGGCACGATGCGGGCGCCGCTCACCGGCACGCTGTTCGCCGTCGAGCTGACCGGCGACGTCCACGCGCTGCCGGCGCTGCTGGCGGCGTCGGCGGCTGCCTACGGGGTGACGGTGCTGCTGCTCAAGCGCTCGATCCTGACGGAGAAGATCGCGCGGCGCGGCCAGCACATCACCCGCGAATACGGCATCGACCCCTACGAGCTCACCCGCGTCGCCGCGGTGATGGTGCCCGCGGTCGAGACGCTCGACGCCGGCCTGACGCTCGCCGAGGCGGTCGCGGCGGTGGAGGCGGGGCGCCACGACGCCTACCCGGTGGTGGACGGCGCGCACCGCCCCGTCGGCCTCGTCACCCGCGGCGACGCGCTGCTGTGGCGGGCGGAGGGGAACCGCGCGGGCGAGCGGCTGAGCGAGCGGGTCTCGGATGGGTCGCTGGCCGTCGTCCATCCGGGCGACGTCGCGGCGCACGCCGTCGACCTGATGCTGACGACCGGCCAGGGCCGCCTGCCGGTGACCGATGCGGAGACCGGCGCGCTGGTCGGGCTCGTCACGCGCAAGGACCTGCTGCAGGTCCGCGCCGCCGTGAACCGGTCGGAGGCCGAGCGCCGGGCCTACTTCGCGCGGAAGCGGCCGGCGCCGACGGCGTGACGTCGGCCGTTCGGCTCCACGTCAGCCGTTCGGCTTGGCGCGGCCGGCCGGCGGCGGGCTTGTCGGCGAGGGACTTGCGGGCGGCGGGCTCGCCGGCGACGCGCTGGCCGGCGCCAGGTCGGGATCCGGCTCGTCCGGGCTGTCGGTGGTGCAGGAGACCGCCTGCACCGCGTCGTTGGCGGCCTGCCGCTGGCTCGGCAGGGCGGCGATGACGCGGACCACGACGAATCCCTGGTCGCTCGGGGCGACGATGCGCACGTCGCGGCTCGGCTCGTTCTCGTCGTCGCTGGCGAGCGCCGCGTCGTACTGCGCCCGGGTCAGCACCACGAGGTCGAGGGCGCCGCGCACCGCCGCCTGGTCGGTCACCGCGTAGAAGGCGCCCTTCCGCCCGTGCACCGCCAGCGACAGCATCATCGCGCCGGTGCGGGCCGAGACCCGCATCGGGCCGTCGTCAAGGTCGTAGGCGCAGACGCCGACCGCGACCGACGGGTCGGGGATCGGCAGCCACGCCTCGGCCGGCGCCGCCTCGCCGTGGGTCGCCAGCGTGTAGACCCGCTGCGGGTGCTCCAGGCTCTCGCTGGAGCGGGCGCGGGTGAGGGCGTCGGTCTCCGACAGGGCGGGAATCGCGAGCACCGTCGCCACGTGGACGATGCCGGCGAGCGCCAGCCCGCAGGCGGTGGCGTAGAGCACGCGCAGGTTCACGAGGCGCATCCCGTCCGGGTGATGGCGGGGACGGCGTCGCGGTCGAGCGTCCCGGCGCTGGCGGCCACGGGGGTGTCGTAGAGGCGCAGCGCCAGCCGGATCGGCCCGCTGGCGCGCGGGCTCGGCAGCCAGTTGCCGGGCTCGACCTCGGGGCCGAGGAGGATCGCGAAGCGCCCGTCGGCCTCGCGCAGGATCTCGGTGGCGGTGAAGCCCTCGCGCACCGGCTGGCGGCCCGGCTCGGGCGCGCCGCGGCCGGCCACCGTCAGCGTCCAGGCGCGGGCCGGCGGGGTGACGCCGGCGATGCGGTAGGTGCAGGTCGCATCGAGCGCCCGCCCGGCATCGTCGACCGCGGCGGTGAGCAGCAGACCCTCGCCGACGGCGAGCGGCACCTCGCCGCGGCGGGCGTTGACGGCGCGGGTATAGGGGTCGGCCGCGGTCGAGCCGGCCCGCGGCCACGCGGTCCAGGCCCCCACCGTGACGCCGCCGAACGGGTAGCCGCCCCGCGTCGCCCAGTCGGCGCTGGCAAGCCCGAGGCCGGCGCCGAGCGCGAGCGCGTAGAGGGCGAGCGCGGCCGGCGAGGCGCCGGAGGCGAGCTTCCGCAGGCGGCCGGCGGCCGTGCCGGTGCCCCTGTCCGTGCCCCTGTCGGTGCCTTGCGGCGGGCTCGGCTCGCGCCGCGCGTCCGCGGCCTGCGGCGCGACCGCCGTCGCGGCCGGATCGATGCCCGACGCCATGGCCGTCACCGGGTCTCGAAGCGGCCGCCGACGGAGCGGGTGCCTTCGGCGACGTCGCGGGTCGTGGCGGCCGGCGCCAGGCTCGCGCCCGGGCGCGGCTCGCCGGCGGCGGGCTTGGCCTCGCCCGCATCGGGCCGGGCCCGCTCGACGGTGCGGAACAGGCCGTTGAGGCCGCCGATCACCTCGAAGCTCCGGCGCGAGAGCTTGCCGTAGCTGGTCGCGGCCGGATCGGTCGGGGCGGCGGCGGCGGCCTGGGCGGCGGCGGCGTTCGGGGCCTTGAGCCCCGGCAGGGGCTTGAGCTCGATGCCCTGGTGGGCGACCTCGAGCACGTCGTGCCAGGCGGAGGCGGGGAGCGAGCCGCCGGTCATCTTGTTGGTCGAGGTGTGGTCGTCGTTGCCGAACCAGACCGCGGCGACGTAGTTGCCGGTGTAGCCGACGAACCACGCGTCGCGGTAGGCGTTCGTGGTGCCGGACTTGCCCGCGACCTTCATGCCCTCGAGCTGCGCGCGGCGGCCGGTGCCCTCCTCGACCACCTTGTTCAGCATGTAGTTCATGTCGGCCACGACCTGGGTCGAGAGCACCTGCTCGGGCTTCTCGTCGTCGTGCCGGTAGATCACCTCGCCGCTGGAGTTCTTCACCTCGGAGGCCGCGTAGGGCTTCGCCTTGCGCCCGCCGTTGGCGAACACCGCGTAGGCCGCGGCCTGGTCGATCACCGTCACCTCGGCCGAGCCGATCGGCAGCGAGACGGAATCGACCAGCGGGGTGGTGATGCCCATGCGGTGGGCCGTGTCGATGATCTTGGCGCGGCCCGCCTTCGCCGCCGGGAAGTCGCCCTTGATCCCGAGGCCCTTGCCGATGGCGATCGAGACCTTGATCGGGATCGTGTTGATCGATTTGGCCACCGCGAGCCACATCGGCTGGCGCCCGGAATAGGAGCGGCCGTAATTCTGCGGGCACCAGTTGCCGAGGCAGACGGGGCTGTCGACCACCACCGTGTCCGGCCGGAACAGGCCCGAGCTCAGCGCCGCCGCGTAGACGTAGGGCTTGAACGACGAGCCGGTCTGGCGCAGCGCGTCGGTGGCGCGGTTGAACTGGCTCTCGCCGTAATCGGCGCCGCCGACCATCGCGCGCAGGGCGCCGTCGGGATCGAGGATCACCATCGCCGCCTCGTCGACGTCGTAGGCCTCGCCGGACTTGCGCAGGATGTCGGCCACCACCTGGTCGGCGCGCTTCTGGATGCCGAGGTCGAGCGGCGTCTTCACCGTCAGCACCCGGTCGCTCTTGAACTTGCCCGCGTCGGCCATGGCCTTGATCTCGCCGAAGGCCCAGTCGAGGTAGTAGTCGGCGGTGATGTCGCGGGTGCGCGTCACCGGCGTCGCCGGGTTGCGCAGCGCCGTCTGGATCTGCCCCTCGGTGACGAAGCCGGCCTCGACCATGTTGTGCAGCACGTCGACGGCGCGCGCGCGGGCCGCCGGAAGGTTGACGCTCGGCGCGTACTTGCTCGGCGCCTTGAACAGGCCGGCCAGCATCGCGGCCTCGGCCAGGCTGATGTCCTTCAGCGGCTTGCCGAAATAGTAGTCCGCCGCCGCCACCGCGCCGAAGGTGCCGCCGCCCATGTAGGCGCGGTCGAGATAGAGCTTCAGGATCTCGTTCTTGGTCAGGTGGCTCTCGAGCCACAGGGCCAGGAAGGCCTCGTTGATCTTGCGCTCTAGCGAGCGCTCGTTGGTGAGGAACAGGTTCTTGGCGAGCTGCTGCGTGATCGACGAGCCGCCCTGGGTGTTGCCGCCGCCGCGCGAGTTGTTGACCAGCGCCCGCATCGTGCCGATCGGGTCGATGCCCCAGTGCTCGTAGAAGCGCCGGTCCTCGGTCGAGACCAGGGCCTTGATCATGATGTCGGGGAATTCGTCGAGCTTGAGCGAGTCGTCGTGCTTGATCCCGCGCCGCCCGACCTCGGTGCCGTAGCGGTCGAGGAAGGTGACCGCGAGGTCCTGCTGCTTCAGCCAGTTGTCGCTGGTGAGGTTGAAGGCGGGCTGCGCCATCGCCAGCATCAGGATCGCCGCCCCGGTGCCGAGCGTCGTGGCTTCGCTCGTCAGGTCGAGCGCGACCCGCTTCCAGCCGCGGAAGGCGAAGACCTTCATCCGCTCCTGGAAGCGGCCGTAGGCCGCGCCGCCGGAGACGCCGCTGTCGTAGAGGCCCGCATTGACCCACGCGTCGAAGGCCAGCGACGCGTGCCTGATGCGGGTGAGGAGACGAGAGACGTTCGGCAGGCGCACGACGGGGTTCCGGCTCCTAGAGACGCCTCGACGGACCCGCGGACGACGGGGCCGTGCCCCTCTCTACCAAGCTGCGGGGCCTTTCGCGAGATGGAACGCGGCCCTCGCGGCGATGGGTCCGGCGGGCGCCCGAGAAAGGTCGCGTCAACCTTGATGCGGGATTGGGGCGGCCCCGGGGCGAGGTTGCGCGGCCGGCGCCCATGCGGCACAGGAGAGCGCTTCAGCCCTTGAGACACGAGAGGTGTTCCCGATGGGGAACCCCAAGCCCGCCCACGCGGGTGCCGCCCCGCCGTTCTGGCGGGAGAAATCCCTCGATGCGATGACGCCGGCCGAGTGGGAGAGCCTGTGCGACGGCTGCGGCCGCTGCTGCCTGCTCAAGCTCGAGGACGACGACACCGGCGAGGTCCACCACACCGACGTCGGCTGCACGCTGCTCGACGGCCACCATTGCCGCTGCCGCGACTACGCCAAGCGCCAGGTCCGCGTGCCGGACTGCGTCCGCCTCACGCCGGAGGCGGTGCGCACGATCCCGTGGCTGCCGCCCACCTGCGCCTACCGCCTGGTCCGCGACGGCGAGCCGCTGTTCGACTGGCACCCGCTGATCTCAGGCTCGCGCAACAGCGTCCACGACGCCGGCATCTCGATCCGCGGCCGGATGGCCGGCAACGAGGAGGAGTTCTCCGACGACGAGCTCCCGGACCGGATCGTCGACTGGCCGACGGCGATGCCGGGCGAGGAGGGGTAGGGGCCGGGCTGGTCCGTGATGACCCGCCGCGCCGTTCGTTGAGGTCGCGGCCCCGGCGGTCTATGCACGGGCCCCATGGACCTCCTCCAAGCTTCCGCGAGTCGATCCCCGGCTCCCCTCGCCTGCAAGCGGCCGTCTTCCAAGGCGGCGGCGCCGTTCCTGCCCATGAGCCGCGCCGAGATGGACGCGCTCGGGTGGGAATCCTGCGACATCGTCCTGGTGACGGGCGACGCCTATGTCGACCATCCCAGCTTCGGCATGGCCATCATCGGCCGGCTGCTCGAGGCGCAGGGATTCCGGGTCGGCATCATCGCGCAGCCCGACTGGCAATCGGCGGAGCCGTTCAAGGCCCTGGGCCGGCCGGCGCTGTTCTTCGGCGTCACCGGCGGCAATCTCGACTCGATGGTGAACCGCTACACGGCGGACCGTCGCCTGCGCCACGACGACGCCTACACCGCGGGCGGGGAGGGCGGCCGGCGCCCGGACCGCTCGACCATCGTCTACACGCAGCGCTGCCGCGAGGCGTACAAGGACGTGCCGATCATCCTCGGCGGCATCGAGGCCTCGCTCCGCCGCATCGCCCATTACGATTACTGGTCCGACAAGGTGCGCCGCTCGATCCTTGCGGATGCGAAGGCCGACCTGCTGCTCTACGGCAATGCCGAGCGCGCCGTGGTCGAGGTGGCGAACCGCCTCGCGGCCGGCGCGGCGCCGCACGAGCTCGACTCCGTCCGGGGCGTCGCCCTGTTCCGCCGCGTGCCCGCGCACTACGCCGAGCTGCCCGCCGACGATCTCGATTCGGCCGACGAGGCCGCGATGCGCCGCCCCGGCGAGACCGTGATCCGGCTCCCCGCCTACGACGAGGTCAAGGACGACAAGGAGGCCTATGCCCGCGCCTCGCGGGTGCTGCACCGGGAGGCCAACCCCGGCAACGCCCGCCCCCTCGTCCAGCGCCACGGCGACCGCGATCTGTGGCTGAACCCGCCGCCGATCCCGCTCTCCAGCGAGGAGATGGATGCGGTCTACGACCTGCCCTACGCCCGCGCCCCCCATCCCGCCTACGGCGACGCGAAGATCCCCGCCTGGGACATGATCAAGTTCTCCGTGACGATCATGCGCGGCTGCTTCGGCGGCTGCACCTTCTGCTCGATCACCGAGCACGAGGGCCGCGTCATCCAGAACCGCTCGGAAGGCTCGATCCTGCGCGAGATCGAGCGGATCCGCGACAAGACCCCGGGCTTCACCGGCGTGATCTCGGATGTCGGCGGGCCGACGGCGAACATGTACCGGATGGCCTGCAAGGACCCGAAGATCGAGGCGGCGTGCCGGCTGCCGTCCTGCGTCTTCCCGGACATCTGCCCGAACCTGAACACCTCGCACGACGACCTGATCCGGCTCTATCGCAAGGTCCGCGAGGTCAAGGGCGTCAAGAAGGTGATGGTGGCCTCCGGCGTGCGCTACGACCTCGCGGTCCGGAGCCCCGAATACGTCGAGGAGCTCGTGACCCATCACGTCGGCGGCCGGCTGAAGATCGCCCCCGAGCACACCGAGCGCGGCCCCCTCGACCTGATGATGAAGCCGGGGATCGGCACCTACGACCGCTTCAAGGAGATGTTCGACGCCGCCGCCGAGAAGGCCGGCAAGAAATACTACCTGATCCCGTACTTCATCGCGGCCCATCCGGGCACGACCGACCAGGACATGATGAACCTCGCCGTCTGGCTCAAGAAGAACGACTACCGCGCCGATCAGGTGCAGACGTTCCTGCCCTCGCCGATGGCGACCGCCACGACGATGTACCACACCGAGATCAATCCGTTGCAGGGCGTGCGGCGCGGCGGCAGCGAGCCGGTCGACGCGATCAAGGGGATGCGCCAGCGCCGGCTGCACAAGGCGTTCCTGCGCTACCACGACCCCGAGAACTGGCCCCTGCTGCGCGAGGCGTTGCGGGCGATGGGCCGCGCGGATCTCATCGGGCCGCGGCCGGACCAGCTCGTCCCGCTCTCGCAGCCGCCGGGAACGGGCCTGGGCAAGGCGGGCGGCCAGCCGCGACCCGGGCGCCATCCGGGCGCGCCGCGTTTCACCACGAAGGGCGTGCCGCTGCGGAAGTGACGGCCGCGCGCATCGGGCGTTCCGTGTCGGGATCGAGCGCCGAGCGCGGTTCCATCCGCCCCCGGATCGTCCCCCGGGCCGGCACGCCGCGACGGCGTCAGGCTCTGCCGAAACGAGGGGTTCCCATGCCACGCATCCTCCACGCCGCAGCCCTCCTCCTCGCCCTCGGCGCGGGCGCGGCCGAGGCCAGGGTCGTCCGCCTGGAGATCGCGTCCAAGCAGCCCTACGGCACGTTCGCGGCGGGGGCCTATGCGCGCTGGGAGGGGCGCGTCGTCGGCGATCTGGCGCCCGGCGAGGCCGGCATTCCCGATCTCGACAGGGCGACGCGCAACGCCGCCGGCAGGGTCGAGTACGCGGCGCGGGTGATCCTGTTCCTGCCGGTCGATGCGGCCGCCGGCAACGGCGCGCTGCTGGTCGACGTGCCCAATCGCGGCAAGGCCTACGCCCACGCGCTCTACAACAGCCCGCGGGCGCTGCCGATGGCGTCGGGCAACCTCGATGCCGGCACCGGCTTCCTGGAGGATCGCGGCTACCGGGTCGCCGAGGTGTACTGGGAGCTCGGCCAGGGCGCCGACCTGCCGTCCTTCACCGACGGCGAGGGACAGCGGCGCTTCGTCGAGGGGGTCGGCTTCGCCATCGTGCGCGATACGGCCGACTTCCTCGCCCACGCGGCGGCCGATGCCGCGGGCACGCCGAACCCGCTCGCCGGCAGCGTGAGCCGGACGCTCGCCACCGGCAAGTCGCAGGACGGGCGCTTCCTGAAGACCTTCCTGCTGCACGGCTTCAACCGCGCCGACGGCCGGCGCGTCTTCGACGGGATGCACGTCTTCGTCTCGGGCGCGGGGCTGCTGCCGATCCTGCGATCGGGCACCGGGCCGGGATCGAGCGCCGACGGCGCGCCGAATTTCGCCGATCCGGAGTTTCCCGGCGTCCACGACGGGCCGCTGACCATCGGCGCGATCGTCGCCGCGGCCGAGGCGCGGGGCGAGGTGGCGCCGAAGGCGATGCTCCTGAATTCGACCACGGATTACGCGTCGCTGCGCGCCTCGCTCGGCCGCACCGGCGCCACCGGCACCGAAGACCTCGCGCTGCCGGCCAACGTCCGGATGTACGACGTCGCCGGCGCCTCGCACGTCACCGTGGTCCGGGCCGAGGCCTGCAGCCTGCCGCCGGGCCGCCTCGACTGGGCTCCCGTGGCCCGGGCCACGCTCCAGCGCCTCGACGGCTGGGTCGCGCAAAACCTCGCCCCGCCCGAGACCCGGCTGATGCCGCTGGTGCCGGCCACCGGCGACGCGAGCGTGCTGCAGGCGCCCAGGACCCTGCAGGGGGCGGTCGTCCAGGTGCCGCGGCGCGACGCCGACGGCAATCCCGTCGGCGGCGTGCGCCTGCCCGACATCGCGGCGCCGCTCGGCGTCCACGGCCTGCAGAACGCGCCGCTGTCCACCTTCACCTGCTCGCTCGTCGGCGCCTACCGGCCCTTCCCGCGACGGGCGACCGAGGGCGGCCCGCCGTCGCTGGCCGAGCGCTACCGGAGCCAGGCCGACTACGTGAACCGGGTGCGCGAGGCCGCCCGGGAGGCCGAGGCCCAGGGCTTCCTGCTGCCGGAGGATGCGGCGGTCATCGTCGACGCCGCCGCCGCGGACCCGATTTTCGGCGGGACGGGGCCGACGGCGGCCCCGCGCTGATTGCGGCCGGCGGGGCGGGTGCTACGGTCCGCCCGGCATTTGCGCCACGCGAATCGCCGGTCGGCCCCGAGGGGCCGACCGGCGCGACAGGGCGAGGACGATCATGCTGGGATCGGGGTTCGGGCGTCGGATCGGCCTGCTGGCCGGGCTCCTGATCGCGGCGCCGTCGACGACGCCGTCCTTCGCGCAGGCGCCGGCGCCCGCCGCGCGTGCCGTCCCCAGGCCGGCGCCCGCGGCCCGGCCCGCACCGGCGATCGCAAGGACCTTCGTGCGCGAGGGGCTGGCGAGCGCGGCCGTGCGGCTCGAAACGTCGCTGAAGGGCGAGGCCGCCGGCGCGCTCAAGGGGCCCGGGCAATCCCGCCGCGCCGCCGAGGCGCTGCTCGCCGACGAGAAGGCCGCCGAGGCGCTGCCGCCCTTCGCCGCCGCGGTGGCGGCCGACCCGTCCGACGTCCAGGCCTGGCTCGGCTACGCGCGGGCGGCCGACGCGGTCGCCGGCGACGACGAGAACAAGGATTACGAGGGCCGCGCGCGCCTGCGCGGCCGGGCCCCGGCCGCCGCCTACCAGGCCTACCAGCGCGCGCGGAGCGCGCCCGAGGCGGCCGAGGCCCTGGCGCTGCTCGCCGAGATCCAGGGCGGCCGGGCGGAGTGGCGCCCGGCGCTCGAAGCCTACGGGGCGAGCCTGGCCCTGAACGACGTGGCGCCCGTGCGCGAGGCCTACGAGACGATGCGCGCCGAGCACGGCTTCCGCATCCTCGACTACAAGGTCGACGCCGACGCCGCCGCCCCGCGGGTGTGCTTCACCTTCTCCGAGCCGCTGGCGGCCAAGGCCGACTTCGCCCCCTTCGTCGCGGTGTCGGGCGCGACCAACGCCGCGGTCACGGCCGAAGGCTCCCAGGTCTGCGTCGACGGGCTGAAGCACGGCGGCTCCTACGCCTTCGTCGTGCGCCAGGGCCTGCCCTCCGCGGTGGGCGAGAGCCTGCTGAAGTCGGCCGACTACGAGGTCTACGTCCGCGACCGCGCCCCCCAGGTGCGCTTCACCGGCCGCAACTACGTCCTGCCCCGCACCGGGCAGGCGGGGGTGCCGCTGGTCTCGGTCAACGCGCCGAAGGTCGACGTCGAGGTGCTGCGCATCGGCGACCGCGGCCTGCTGCCGTCGCTGCGGTCGGAGGAGTTCCTCGGCCAGCTCAACGGCGCCACCGCCCGGACCATCGCCGAGCAGAAGGGCGTCCAGGTCTGGAAGGGCACGCTCGACACGGCCAAGGCCGAGGTCAACCAGGAATCGGTCACCGCCTTCCCGGTGCTCCAGGCGGTGGGCCGGCTCGAGCCCGGCCTCTACGTGATGCTGGCGCAGGCCTCGGGCACCGCCGCGACCGCGGAGGGCGAGGACGGCGGCTACGAGGCCAAGGCGACGCAGTGGTTCGTGGTCTCCGATCTCGGGCTTACCGCCTTCAAGGGCCGCGACGGCGTCCACGTCTTCGCGCGCTCGCTCGCCAGCGCGACGGTGGTCGCGAACGCCGAGATCCGCCTGATCGCCCGCAACAACGAGGTGCTGGCCGCGCGCCGGACCGACGCGAGCGGCCACGCCGCCTTCGATCCGGGGCTCGCCCGCGGCGAGGGCGGCGTCGCCCCGAGCCTGGTGGTGGCGCAGGTCGGCGACGATTACGGCTTCCTCGACCTCGACCTCGCCGCCTTCGACCTCACCGACCGCGGCGTGAAGGGTCGGGCCGACGCCGGCTCGATCGAGGCCTACGTCTTCCCCGAGCGCGGGGTCTACCGCTCCGGCGAGACCGTGCAGATCACCGCGCTCCTCCGCGACGGGCAGGGCAAGGCGGTGCCGAGCCTGCCGCTGACCCTGGTGGTCAAGCGCCCCGACGGCGTCGAGTACCGCCGCGTCTCGGTGGCCGACCAGGGCCTCGGCGGGCGCGCCCTGCCGCTGCCGCTGCTCTCGGGCGCGATGCACGGCACCTGGCGGATCCAGGCCTTCACCGATCCGAAGGCGCCCGCCGTCGGCGAGGCCTCGTTCCTGCTCGAGGACTACGTCCCCGAGCGGCTCGAGGTGACGCTGAAGCCCGAGCAGCCGAGCCTGCGCCGGGGCGAGGCCGCCCGGGTCGCGGTGGCGGCGCGCTACCTCTACGGCGCGCCGGGCTCGGGCCTCGACGTCTCGGGCAGCGTCACCGTGCAGGCGGCGGCCGCGAGCGGCATCAAGGGCCTGGACGGCTTCTCGGTCGGGCTCGACGACGAGGCGATCGAGGCCTCGACCCAGGAGATCGAGGCGCGCGCCGCCACCGACGCCCAGGGCGAGGCCGTGGTCGCGGTGCCGGTGCAGGCGCTGGCCGCGCCGCGCCCGGTCGAGGCCAAGATCACGCTCGCGGTCGGCGAGCCCGGCGGGCGGGCGCTGTCGCGCAGCCTCACCCTGCCGATCCTGCCCGAGGGCCCGGTGCTGGCGATCCGCAAGGGCTTTGGCGACGACCTGCCCGTCGGCGGCACCGCCGGCTTCGACGTGGTGATGGCCGCGCCCGACGGCACGCGCCTGGCGCAGGCCGGCGCGACCTGGACGCTGTCGCGGCTGGAGCAGACCTACCAATGGTACCGCGCCGACGGCCGCTGGTCGTTCGAGCCGGTGAAGTCCGTGCGCCGGGTCGCCGACGGCACCCTCGACCTGAAGGCCGACGCGCCGGCCAAGGTGGCCCAGGCGCTCGGCTTCGGGAAGTACCGCCTCGAGGTCAGCGCGCCGGGCCGGCCGGGGGCTGCGGCCTCCGTCAGCTTCAGCGTCGGCTGGGGCGGCTCGGAGACGGCCGAGGTGCCCGACCTCCTCGACCTCACCCTCGACAAGGCGGCCTACACCGCCGGCGACACCCTGCAGGCGCGGCTGAACCCGCGCTTCAAGGGCCGCGCCACCGTCACGGTGGTCGGCGACCGGCTGCAGGCGGTGCTCGACGTGGACGTGCCGGAGGGCGGCGCCACGGTGTCGATCCCGGTCAAGGCCGAATGGGGCGCGGGCGCCTACCTCGTCGCCACCGCCTACCGGCCGCTCGACCAGGCCGCCAAGCGCCTGCCGGGCCGGGCGCTGGGGCTGGCGTGGTTCTCGGTCGACCGGGCCGAGCGGGCGCTGACGGTCTCGGTCGAGGCCCCGGAGAAGACGCGCCCGCGCCAGGACCTGACCCTGCCGATCCGGCTCGCGGGGCTCAAGGCCGGCGAGGCGGCCCGCGTCACCGTGGCGATGGTCGACGTCGGCATCCTCAACCTCACCCGCTACGAGGCGCCGAACCCGGTCGCCTACTTCCTCGGCCAGAAGGCGCTCGGACCCGAGATCCGCGACCTCTACGGGTACCTGATCGACGGGATGCAGGGGACGCTGGGCGCGATCCGCTCCGGCGGCGACGGCGCCGGAGGGGAGCTGGCCGACGCGCCGCCGACCCAGGCGCCGCTCGCGCTCTATTCCGGCGTGGTGACTGTCGCGCCCGACGGCAGCGCCAGCGTCACCTTCCCGGTGCCGGCCTTCAACGGCACCGCGCGGGTGATGGTCACCGCCTGGAGCGGCAGCCGCGTCGGCCAGGCCTCGGCCGACGTGATCGTGCGCGATCCCGTGGTCGTCACCGGCACGCTGCCGCGCTTCCTCAATGCCGGCGACCGCTCCCGCGTCTTCCTGGCGCTCGACAACGTCGAGGGGCAGGGCGGCGACTACACCCTCGACCTCGACCTGTCGGGGCCGGTGCTGGTCGGGGCGCAGGCGGTGCGCACGACGATGCGGCTGGAGGCGGGCGCCAAGGGGCAGCTCGTGGTGCCGATCACCGCGGCCGGGCCCGGCACCGCGAGCCTCGACCTGACGCTCTCCGGCCCGGGCCTCGCCGCGGGCGTCGGCCAGCGCTTCACGCTTCCCGTCTCGCCCGGCACCGGCGCGCTGGTGCGGCGCGAGGTGCGCACGCTGGCGCCCGGCGCGAGCCTGCAGCTCTCCGGGGACCTGCTCGCCGACATCCTGCCCGGCACCGGCACCGTCTCGGTGGCGGCCGCCGCGCTGCCGGGCATCGACGTGCCGGCGCTGCTGCTGGCGCTGGACCGCTACCCCTACGGCTGCTCCGAGCAGGTGGTGAGCCGGGCGATGCCGCTGCTCTACGTCAACGCGCTCGCGGCCAAGGACAGGCTGGCCCTCGACGACACCGTCGACGCCCGCATCCGCGAGGCGATCGAGCGGGTGCTGTCGCGCCAGGATGCGAGCGGCGATTTCGGGCTGTGGTCGGCGCAGGGGTCGAACGACCTCTGGCTGTCGGCCTACGTCACCGACTTCCTGACGCGGGCCCGCGAGCGCGGCTTCGCCGTGCCGCAGGTGGCGTTCGGCCAAGCCCTCGACCGCCTGCGCAACGCGGTCGCCAACACCACGGAGGTGCGCGACGGCGGCACCGACCTCGCCTACGCGGCCTACGTGCTGGCCCGGAACGGCCGCCCGGTGATGGGGGACCTGCGCTACCTCGCCGACACCAAGCTCGCCGACTTCGTCACCCCCCTCGGGCGGGCGCAGATCGCGGCGGCCCTGGCGCTCCTCGGCGACCGCGGCCGCGCCGCCAAGGCGATGGAGTCCGCGCTGACGGCGCTCCGGTCCGAGCGCGACAGGCAGAGCTACCGCGCCGATTACGGCTCGCGCCTGCGCGACGGCGCCGGCCTGCTGGCGCTCGCCGCCGAGACCGGTTTCTCGCAGGCCGCGCTGACCCCGGTCTCCGCGGTGCTTGTCGAGGAGCGCGCCTCCGGGCGGGTCACCAGCACGCAGGAGAACACCTGGATGGTGCTGGCGGCCCAGGGCCTGACGCAGGAAGCCGACGCGCTGTCCTTCACCGTCGACGGCGCGCCCCAGGCCGGCCCGCTGGCGCGGAGCTACCGGGCGGCGGCGCTGGAGCGGCCGGTGGCGATCGCCAACACCGGCCGGGCGCCGGTGCAGGTGGTGGTCGGCGTCTCGGGCAATCCCGTGTCGCCCGAGCCGGCCGACGCGCGCGGCTACGCCATCGAGCGGAGCTATCACCGCCTCGACGGCAGCATCGTCGACCCCGCCCGCGGCATCCGCCAGAACGACCGCCTCGTGGTGGTGCTGAAGGTGACGGAGGCCAAGGCCAGCGCCGGCCGCCTGCTGCTGGTCGACCGCCTGCCCGCGGGCCTCGAGATCGACAACTCGAAGCTCCTCGACGCCGACGCGCTCACCGGCCTCGCCTTCGCGAAGTCCGACGTGCAGCCGGTCCACACCGAGTTCCGCGACGACCGCTTCGTGGCCGCCTACGACCGCTCGCCCGAGCAGTCGGCCTTCTTCACCGCCGCCTACACCGTCCGCGCGATCTCGCCCGGCACCTACGTCCACCCCGGCGCGACCATCGAGGACATGTACCGCCCCGAACGCTTCGGCCGCACCGCGTTCGGCTCGGTCGAGATCGGGGCGGCGAAGTAGGGATGGGCGGCCGCCCGCGCGTCCCTCCCCCCTCTGCGGGGGAGGGGACCCTGCGGAGCAGGGGGGGAGAGGGGACCGCGTCCTCCGGAGACGGCGCTCCCCTCTCCCGACCCCTGCTCACGCAGGGGTCACCCTCCCCCGCCGAGGGGGGAGGGTGGTGGCGCGTGTTTGTCGCCCTCGTCGCGATCCTCGTCGCCATCCCCCCCCTCGCCCTCTGGCGCTTCGCCGCCGCGCTGCCGCCCCTCGACCTGGCGCAGGCGGACCTGCGCTCCACCATCGTGGTCGACGCCCGCGGGACCCTGCTGCGCCCGTTCGCGACGCCGGACGGGCGCTGGCGGCTGCCGGTGACGGCGGCGTCCGTCGACCCGCGCTATCTCGCGATGCTCACGGCCTACGAGGACCGGCGCTTCGCCAACCATCCCGGCATCGACCCGGCGGCGACGCTGCGCGCCGCGTGGCAATGGCTGGCGCACGGACGGATCGTCTCCGGCGGCTCGACCCTGTCGATGCAGGTCGCCCGCCTGGTCGAGCCGCGCGCCGAACGCTCGCTCGCCGCAAAGCTCCGGCAGATGGTCCGCGCGGTCGCGCTCGAGCGGCGCTTCGGCAAGGCCGGCGTGCTCGACCTCTACCTCGCGCTCGCGCCCTATGGCGGCCCGGTCGAGGGCGCGCGGGCGGCGGCGCTCGCCTATTTCGGCCGCGAGCCGGCCCGGCTCTCGTTCGCCGAATCCGCCCTCCTCGTCGCCCTGCCGCAGGCGCCCGAGACCCGCCGGCCGGACCGCTTTCCCGCCAACGCCCGCCGGGCGCGGGACCGGGTGCTCGACATCGCCGCCGCCCGCGGCGCGATCACGCGCAGCGAGGCCGCCGCCGCCAAGGCCGAGCCGGTGCCGGACCTGCGACGCCCGTTCCCGATGGCGGCGGCGCACGCGGCGGAGGCGGCGGTCGCCGCCGACCCGTCGGCGAGCGTGCTGCGCCTGACCCTCGACGGCCGGCTCCAGGCGAGCCTCGAGCAGCTGGCGACGGAGCGCGCGCAGGCCGCGGGGCCCGGCCTGTCGGCGGCGATCCTGGCGATCGACAACCGCACCGGCGCGGTGCTCGCCCAGGTCGGCAGCGCCGGCTACCGCGACGCCGCGCGCCGCGGCGCCATCGACATGACGCTGGCGGTGCGCTCGCCGGGCTCGGCGCTCAAGCCCTTCATCTACGCACAGGCCTTCGAGAGCGGGCTCGCCCATCCCGAGACGCTGCTCGACGACCGCCCGGCCCGGTACGCCGCCGCCTACGCGCCCGAGAACTTCGACCTCACGTATCAAGGCACCGTCACCGCCCGCCGCGCCCTGCAGCTCTCGCTCAACGTGCCCGCCGTCGCGTTGATGGAGGCGGTCGGCCCGGCCCGCTTCATCGCCCGCCTCAGGGCCGCCGGCGCCGCGATCCTGCTGCCGCGCGACGCCGCGCCGGGCCTACCCGTGGCGCTGGGCGGCCTCGGGATCACGCTGACCGACCTCGCCCGGCTCTATGCCGGCCTCGCCCGCGGCGGCGCGATGCCCGACCTGATCCGCCGCGCCGACCGGCCGGCGCCGCCCGACTCCGCGCGCCGCGTCGCCGAGCCGGTGGCGGCCTGGTACGTCGCCGACATCCTGCGCGGCGCACCGCCCCCCGAGAACGCGCTGTCCGGCCGCATCGCCTACAAGACCGGCACCTCGTTCGGCTATCGCGACGCGTGGGCGGCCGGGTTCGACCGGCGGGTGACGATCGCGGTCTGGGTCGGGCGGCCGGACGGCGCCGCGGTGCCGGGCCTCGTCGGGCGCGCGGTCGCCGCGCCGATCCTGTTCGACGCGTTCGCGCGCTTCGGCGGCGAGCCGGAGCCGGTGGCGCAGCCGCGCGACGCGCTGGTCACCACGTCGGCCGGCCTGCCGCCGCCGCTCCGCCACATCCGCCGCGACGCCCCCAAGACCCTGGCCGCCGCCGACACCGCGCCCCTGAAGATCGCCTACCCGCCCGACGGCGCCCGGATCGATCTCGGGCTTCAGGATCACCCGGGCGAGGCGGCGCAGCAGGCGCGCCTCGCCCTGAAGGCGCTGGGCGGCGTGCCGCCGCTGACCTGGATGGTCGGCGGCCGCCCGGTGGCCGATTCCCCCCGCCGCCAGTCCGAATGGGTCCCGGACGGCGCCGGCTTCGCCCGCATCTCGGTCCTCGACGCGACCGGCGCGAGCGACAGCGTCGTGGTGCGGCTGGAATAGGCGCGCCGGCATCCCGGTGCCGGTCGTGCGCGTCGCACGCCTCCAGAGGTTTGCCGGGTCTGCGGGCGTGCTCGCCGAGCCGGGCGCATGGGACGGGCGCAGACCGCCTTCGCGACGAGCCTCCACGCGGAGGACCGAGCGGATCGAGCGTCCGATTGCACCGCGTGTCGCCCGATCCTATGGCGATCGTGGCGGCGGCCTCGTCCAAGGCGAAGGTTCAGGCCGTGCTGGCGCGGGCGCAGGAGAGCGGCCTGATCGCAAAGAAAGGCGGGCGGATTCACGGGCGCGTGTCGCCGGAACTGATCGAGCGCGCGAAAGCCCGCACCGGCATCCGGTCGGACACCGAGCTGGTGGAGTTCGCCCTGGCCAACCTGGCGATCGAAGACGATTTCGCCGACGTGTTTCGAGCGTTGAGAGGCACGGTCGATCCCGGGCTGGACCTCGGATTCTAGCGCGTGGCGTTCGACTTCCGGTCCGCCGAGCGGGTTCGGAGGCAGGCTCCGGTCAGGACCCTGGGACGCCGACCCGACGACTGTCTTCCGTTTCTCGGGACGGAGGCATCGGCCGGGAACGGCCTTCTCCTCGATACCTGCGTCTACATCGACCAGATGCAAGGCAGGGCGCCCGCGATCGTCGCGGATCTGCTCGCGATCCGGCTGGTGAACCACAGCACCGTCGCCGTCCAGGAGCTGATGCATACGGTCGGCGCGCTGGATCCGGGCGACGCCCGGACCGAGGGCGCCGTCGCGGCGATCGAAGCGGCGATCGATGCCATGCCGGCGCATCGCCTGTTCGTGCCGGATGCCGACATCCTCGCCCAGGCCGCCGTGTATGCGGGCATCCTCGCGCGGGTTCAGGGCTACGGCCGCGACGAGCGGATGAAGGCCCTCCACGACTGCGTGCTGTTCGTGCAGGCGATGAAGCACGGGGTCGCCGTGCTGACCCGCAACGTGCGCGAGTTCGACGCCCTGCTTCAGATGCGGGCGGACGGGCGGGTGCTGTTCTGCCGGACCTGAGGGGGCGCGCGGGGCGGCGGACCGAGCCGGGCGCCTGCCGCTCCGGTCCGAGGGCCGGCCGGCGATCGGCTTGCCGCGTCGCGCCTCCCCCGTAACCCTTTGCAAAGGCGGATGTGGCGTCTATCCGTTCGGGCAGGGCCGCCCCGCGGCCGAGTTCCGCGTCGCCAAGCACGCGGCCGAGTTCCGCGTCGCCAAGCCGGACGACCAAGTCCGAAGACCAAGTCCGAAGAAAACGCCCGGAGCGTGCCATGAATGCCGTGACCCTCGACGCCCTCGACCTCTCCGCGCTGCTGTGCTCCCGCGTCTGCCACGACGTGATCAGCCCCGTGGGCGCGATCGTGAACGGGCTCGAGGTGCTGGAGGACGACCAGGACGAGTCGATGCGCGAGTTCGCCCTCGACCTGATCCGCAAGAGCGCGCGCCACGCCTCCGCCCGCCTGCAATTCGCCCGGATCGCCTTCGGCGCGGCGGGCTCGGCCGGCGCCTCGATCGACCTCGCCGACGCGGAGAAGGTCTCGCGCGGCATGTTCTCCGACGAGAAGACCCAGCTCAGCTGGAGCGCGCCGGTGGCGCTCTACCCGAAGAACAAGGTCAAGCTGCTCCTCAACCTCGTGATGATCGCCACCGGCGCGATCCCGCGCGGCGGCCTGCTCGACGTGACGGTGACCGGCGACGGCGAGGCGCCGACCCTGGTGCTGGTCGCCAAGGGCTCGCATGCCCGCATCCCGCCCCATGTCGAGGCGCTGATCGCCGGCACGCCCGAGAACGGCGTCGTCGATGCCCACGGCATCCTGCCCTACTATGCCGGCCTCGTCGCCCGCGCCGCCGCCATGAACGTGCGCTTCTCCATCGAGGGCGACACCGTGACGATCCGCTCGGAGCCGGTCGCCGCCGCGGTCGAGCCGGTGATCGAGACCGCCCCGGAAAGCTCCGAGGACGACCGCCCCTCCGACAGCGAGCCGTCCGACACCCTGCTCGCCTGAGGAGCACCGGCTTTTCCCTCCCCCCGACGGATCTCGGGCCCGCCCGAGATCCGCACCCCATGTGCCCGAGGCGGGCGAGCCCGGCTTGGGTGCGGGGGAGGCTTGGGTGCGCCGTCCACGCGCGAGACGCACGCGGGAGATCCGCCGCGCTGCGTCACATTGAGCGCGTGCGCGACTCCCGGGAAACTTGGCCGGCGGGCGCCGGGTCTCTCCCATAGGCGCGGCCGGGCTCCGGCCGCCGATCAGGAGATCCGAACATGGCCCTCGACACGCGCGACATCTACGTCACGGCGCTGAAGAACACGCATGCCCTGGAGATGCAGGCGCTCCAGATCATGGAGCGTCAGGTCGAACGGCTGCAGAACTATCCCGAGATGGAGGCGGCGCTCCGCCGCCACATCGACGAGACCCACGGCCAGCGCACCCGCCTGGAGGAGGCGCTGCACGGCCTCTCCGAGAGCCCCTCGGCGCTCAAGGAGGGCTTTCTCGGCTTCGTCGGCAACATGATGGCGCTCGGGCACGCCCCGGCCCAGGACGAGATCCTGAAGAACGCCTACGCCAACCACGCCTTCGAGAACTTCGAGATCGCCGCCTACACCTCGCTGCTGGCGATCGGCGAGGCGGCGGGCCAGCAGGGCCATGCCGCGGCCTTCCAGCAATCGCTGAAGGAGGAGGAGGGCATGGCCGCCAAGGTGCGCGAGCTCGTGCGCCCGACGACCCTGCGCTACATCGAGCTGACCACCGCCGGCGCCAAGGCCGACCGCTAGGCCGGGCGAAGACCGGACCGCGACGCGGTCGATCGCGTCGCGGTCCGGCTCCCCGCGACGGCGGGGCGGCGGCCCGCCGGACCTCATGGGTCCCGACCCACGGGACTGGGGATGAGCGGGCCGCGTCCCTGGGGCGTTGCCCGCGACCGGCTTTGCACCCTATGTCGGACGGGTCGGCCGTGCCGGCCCGCCAGGACGAGACAGCCCGATGCGCTTCACCGGAACCGAGTCCTACGTCGCGACGCCCGACCTCACGGCGGCCGTCAACGCCGCCATCGTGCTGGAGCGGCCGCTGCTGGTGAAGGGCGAGCCCGGCACCGGCAAGACGGTGCTGGCCGAGGAGATCGCCAAGGGGCTCGGCGCCGACCTGCTCACCTGGAACGTCAAGTCGACCACCAAGGCGCAGCAGGGCCTGTACGAGTACGACGCCGTCTCGCGGCTGCGCGACTCGCAGCTCGGCGATCCCCGCGTCTCGGAGATTTCCCACTACATCCGCCGCGGCAAGCTGTGGGAGGCCTTCACGGCCGACGCGCGCCCGGTGCTGCTGATCGACGAGATCGACAAGGCCGACATCGAGTTCCCGAACGACCTGCTGACCGAGCTCGATCGCATGGAGTTCTTCGTCTACGAGACCGGCGAGACGGTGAAGGCGGCCCGCCGCCCTGTGGTGATCATCACCTCGAACAACGAGAAGGAGCTGCCGGACGCGTTCCTGCGCCGGTGCTTCTTCCACTACATCAAGTTCCCGGACGCGCAGACGCTGGGGCGAATCGTCGAGGTGCACTATCCCGGCATCAAGCACCGCCTCGTCGAGGAGGCGCTGCGGGTGTTCATCGAGACCCGCGAGGTGCCGGGCCTGAAGAAGAAGCCCTCGACCTCCGAGCTGCTCGACTGGCTCAAGCTCCTGGTCTCGGAGGACGTCGACCCCGAGACCCTGCGCGAGACCAACGCCCGCAAGCTGATCCCGCCGCTGCACGGCGCGCTGCTCAAGAACGAGCAGGACGTGAGCCTGTTCGAGAAGCTGGCCTTCATGATGCGGCGCGAGGGGCGGGGGGGCTGAGCCTTCCGCTCCTCCCCTCCACCCCCTCATCCTGAGGTGCCGCAGCGAAGCGGAGGCCTCGAAGGAGGGTTCCAGGGACCGCGCGACCTCGGGAGGGCTCCTTCGAGGCCCGCTCGCGCGGGCACCTCAGATGAGGCGATGAATTGGGGGCAGCGGAACGCCGCCTGCCACCTTGGCCAAAACGCGGCCGTCAGATCGAGAGAACCAAGAGCCGCCGCATGAAGATGAAGAAACTCGGCCGCACCGGCCTCGACGTGTCCGCCCTCTGCCTCGGCTGCATGACCTACGGCATCCCCGAGCGCGGCCCCCATCCCTGGACGCTGCCGGAGGACGAGAGCCGCCCGCTGATCCACCAGGCGCTCGACCTCGGGATCAACTTCTTCGACACGGCCAACTACTATTCCGACGGCACCAGCGAGGAGATCGTCGGCCGGGCGCTGCGCGATTACGGCGACCGCGACAGCCTCGTCGTCGCGACCAAGTGCTTCTACCCGCTGACGGACCGGCCGAATGCCGGCGGGCTGTCGCGAAAGGCAATCTTCGCGGCGATCGACGCCAGCCTGAAGCGGCTCGGCATGGACCACGTCGACCTGTTCCAGATCCACCGCTGGGACTACGAGACCCCGATCGAGGTGACGCTGGAGGCGCTGCACGACGTGGTGAAGGCCGGCAAGGCGCGGTATCTCGGCGCCTCGTCGATGTATGCGTGGCAGTTCTCGAAGGCGCTCTACACCGCCGATCTCCACGGCTGGACCCGGTTCGCGACCATGCAGAACCACGTCAACCTGCTGCATCGCGAGGAGGAGCGCGAGATGCTGCCGCTCTGCCGCGACCAGGGGATCGCCGTGCTGCCGTGGAGCCCGCTCGCCCGCGGGCGGCTGACCCGCGACGCCGACGCCACCAGCGCGCGCCAGGACAGCGACGCCGTCGGCAAGGGCCTCTACGACGCGGCGGCCGACGCCGACCGGGCGATCATCGCCAAGGTCGCCGAGATCGCCGAGGCCCGCGGCGTGCCGCGCGCGCAGGTGGCCCTGGCCTGGGTCGCGGCCAAGCCCGAGGTCGCCGCGCCGATCATCGGCGCCGCGAAGCCCGGCCACCTGACCGATGCGGTCGCGGCCCTCGACCTCGTGCTCATGGACGACGAGATCGCGGCGCTGGAGTCGCTCTACACCCCGCATCCGATCGTCGGGTTCGCCTGATGCGCCGCCTGCTGCTCCTGCGCCACGCCAAGTCGGACCGGCCGGCGGGCGTCCCCGACATCGACCGGCCCCTCGACGCCCGGGGGCGCGAGGCGGCGCCGCGGATGGGCACCTACCTCGCGAGCGAGGGCCTGCAGCCCGACCTCGCCCTGGTCTCGCCCGCAAAGCGCACGCGGGAAACCTGGGAGGCGGTGGCCGCCTCGCTCGGCGCGGTTCCCGCGCAGATCGTCGAGACGATCTACGAGGCGCCGCCGGCATCGCTGCTCGAGGCGGTCCGCGCCGCCCCCGATTCCGCCGAGACGCTGATCCTGGTCGGCCACAATCCCGGCATGGAGGCGCTGGCCGACCGGCTGGTCAACGCCGGCCCGCGCGCGGCGCGAAGCCGCCTCGCGCAGGGCTTCCCCACGGCGGCGCTGGCGGTGATCGAATTCGATGCGGAAAGCTGGAACGCGATCGACGGCGACGGCCGCCTGGAGCGGTTCGTGCGGCCGAAGGACCTCAGCCCGGACCTGACGGATTAAGTCATCGTCCCCAAGCCGGTTGCAGGCGCTCGGACGAAGCCGATGCCTGCGCCTGGCGCCTCAGAGATCGCCGAAGGCCAATTGCCCCTGGTTGCGCCGGGGCGCCGGGACGGTCTTCGCCTTGGCCGGGGTGCTCTTTCCTGCGGCGCGCTTCGCCGCGGGGGCCTTGCGCGCCGTCGGCTCGCCGCGCAGGCGGGCCAGGGCCTTGTCGCGGGCCACGGCCTCGGGGGCGTGCGGATCGCCGTCGAGCCACTTGCCGCGCTTGATCACCTCGTTGACCCGGCCCTGGTTCACGCCGACCTTGAAGGCGATCTCCTGCTGCGTCATGCCGGTGGAGGCGTGCAGGTCGAGGATGGCGTGGGCCAGCTCCGGCGTCATCTTCTGGCCGGTCAGGCGCCGGGCGGGCTTCACGGTGCGGATCGCGCGGTCGCGCTCGCGCAGGCGCTCCAGCAGGGCAAGCGCCATGTTCATGCCGTGCTCGCGCAGCGACTCCTCGAATTCCTTCAACGTCGCCATCGGCGAATGATCCTTGTGCGGGCGAGACCGCCCGGAACAGGGGGAGAACGTGCCGCCTTCGCATCGGTTGCGCAAGGCGTCGCGACTGCGGCATCCCGGGATGACAGGATGCCGGCGCCGTCATCCACCGGTAAAACCGCCGCGCTGGCCCTCGCCCCGAGCCTCGGCTAAACCCGCGGACCCGCGACGCCGGCCCCGCGACAGGACACGCGACCCGCATGATCAGCCCGATCCTCACCGTTCCCGCCTCGGGGCCCGCCTCGAACGGCTCGCTCGCCGCGGCCCTGGAAGGCGGCGCGGTGCTGATGTTCCCCGATCTCGACTTCCCGTTCAGCGACTTCGAGCGGCGCTTCACCGAGCGCCCCTTCGCCGACGGCAAGGCCAAGAACGTCAACATCCGGGGCGAGGCCGCGACCCTCCGGGGCGCCGCCGGCACGCCGGAGGAGCAGGAGGCGCTGCGCCAGCTGCTGGTGCGCTACCGGGCGTTCTCCAAGGACCTGATCGCGCGCCACCTGCCGGAATACGCGAGCGGGATCAGCCTCGCCGGCACGTCGTACCGGCCCTTCGACGTCGACCGGCGCAAGATGAGCTGGCGCCGCGACGACACCCGGCTGCACGTCGACGCCTTCCCCTCCAACCCGATCGGCGAGAAGCGCATCCTGCGGGTGTTCCGCAACATCAACCCGAGCGGCCAGCCGCGCCTGTGGCGGGTGGGCGAGGATTTCGGCTCGATGGCCGACAAGTTCCTGCCGAAGCTCCCGGGCTACTCGGCCCTCTCGGCGCGGCTGCTCGCCGCCCTGCGCATCACCAAGGCGCGGCGCTCGGAATACGACCACCTGATGCTGCACCTGCACGACGCGCTCAAGCAGGACGCCGACTACCAGGCCGGCGCGCCCCAGGCCGACGTGGAGTTCCTGCCGGGCCAGACCTGGGTCACCTTCTCCGACCTCGTGATGCACGGCGCCATGGGCGGCCGCTACATGCTGGAGCAGACCGCCTACCTGCCGGTCTCCGCCCAGGCCGACCCGGACAAGAGCCCGCAGCGGATCCTGGCGCGCAAGCTCGGCCGCCCGCTCCAGTAGGCCTCCCGCCGCAAAGGACACGACACCGATGATCCTCGAAATCGCACAGGTCGAGATCAAGCCCGGGATGGAGGCGGCGTTCGAGGCCGGCATCGCCGAGGCCGCGGAGATCTTCCGGGTCGCCGCCGGCTGCCGCAGCTTCGACGTGCGGCGCTCGGTCGAGCATCCGCAGCGCTACCGCCTGCTGATCGAGTGGGACACGCTCGAGGCCCACACCCGGGACTTCACCGGCTCGCAGCCGTGGCAGGATTACCGCGCCCTGGTCTCCCCCTGCTTCGCGAGCCCGCCGGCCGTGGAGCACACGGAACGGGTGCTGAAGGCGTTCTGAGGACGCGCGCGACGCCGACGGCCCCCTCCACCGTCATTCCGGGGCGCCGCAGGCGAGCCCGGAGTCCGGACACGCCGACGCGAAAGTCATGGGCATTGTCGGCGGCTCTGGATTCCGGGCTCTGCTTCGCAGCCCCGGAATGACGGGGTCGGAGCGGATCGAGCGCTTGCGTCGCCCGCCGCCGCCGACGATGCTCGCGCAAAGCTCGGGCGAGACAAGAAGCACATGATCCAGCGTCCCCTCCGCATCGGCACCCGCGGCAGCCCGATGGCGCTGGCCCAGACCGGCATGGTCCGCGACCGGATCGTGGCGGCCAACCCGGGCCTGGAGACCGAGCTCGTCGTCGTCACCACGGTGGCCGACAAGATCCTGGACCGGCCGCTCTCCGAGATCGGCGGCAAGGGGCTGTTCACCAAAGAGCTGGAGCAGGCGCTGTTTTCCGACGAGGTCGACGTGGCGGTCCACTCGATGAAGGACGTCGAGACCTGGCTGCCCGAGGGGCTGGTCATCGCCTGCATCCTCGCCCGCGACGACCCGCGCGACGCCTTCCTGTCGCCGCGGGCCGCCGGGCTCTCGGAATTGCCCGCGGGCGCGCGGGTCGGCACCTCGTCGCTCCGGCGCGCGGCGCAGGTGCTGATGCGGCGCCCCGACCTGCGCATCGTGCCGCTCCGCGGCAACGCCAACACCCGGATGCGCAAGCTCGAGGCCGGCGAGTGCGACGCGACGCTGCTGGCGCTCGCCGGCCTCGAGCGCCTCGGGCTGGAGGGCATGGCCCGCTCGGTGCTCTCGGTCGAGGAGATGCTGCCGGCGGTCGCGCAGGGGGCGCTCGGCATCGAGGCCCGCGCGGGCGATGCCGAGATCCACGCGCTGCTGGCGCCGCTCGCCTGCGCCCGCACCACCACGGCGATCGGCGCCGAGCGCGCGCTCCTGGCCGAGCTCGACGGCTCCTGCCGCACGCCGATCGCGGCGCTGGCGCGGATCGAGGGCGACACGCTCAGCCTCGACGGCCTGCTCTTCCTCCCCGACGGCAGCCGCCACTGGGCCGCCTCGCGCTCGGGCCCGGTCGCCGACGCCGAGCGGATCGGGCGCGACTGCGGCGCGGCGATCAAGGCGGCGGCGGGCGAGGTCTACACGAAGCACCTGCAGTAGGGGCTATCCGCGACGCGCGCTCCCCTCCCCCCTCTGCGGGGGAGGGAAGGGACGGGTCGCGTCGTCCCCTCACGCCACGCTGCGCTCGATCTGCTCCTCGTCGCAGATCACGCCCGCCGTGCCCTCGTATTCGGCGGCGAAGTCGTGGGCGGCCTGCACCGGGGCCGGTGCGGTGCGGTCGGCGGCGAAGGTGGCGAGGAACGAGCGCATCACGTGGCGCACGCCGGCGTCGTTGATGGTGCGCAGGTCGTCGTTGTAGTAGCGGCCGGCATTCACGTTGCTGGTGACGATGTCGTAGGCCGGGAAGTACACCGCCCGCGGGTCGCCGGAGGCGCAGGCCTCGCCGGCCGCCACCCGCAGCACCGACTTCGAGTAGCTGTTCGACTCCATCACGTGCCGGTCCATGTAGGTGGCGATCATCGGCACCGGCGAGACCGTGAGGATGATGCGGGCGGTCGGGTTCACGCTCCAGAGCCGCTCGAGGAAGCCCTGCAGGTCGGCGAGCACCTCGGCCGCGCCGGCGTTGACGCATTCGTAGAGCGCCGGATCGTAGCTGCCGCCGGCGACGCCGGGCGCGAGCGGCAGGGCGGCGCCGTCGGCGCGCCAGCGCCAGCCCTCGGTCAGGCCCAGCGTCAGCACGAACACGTCGAGGGTCTCGAACAGGCGGCGCACCTCGGCCAGATGCGCGTCGCGCGCGGCGACCACCGCGGCCTCGTCCGCGAAGCCGGCGGGCTCGACGGTGGGGCGGAACGGGTCGACGTAGCGGCCGTCCTCGCGCAGCCACGCCTTCAGCTCGGGCTCGAACCGGCCGTAGGCCCGGTCGAACAGCTGCACGAACTGGCGCGTGTAATAGAGGTTGCCGTACCGGGCCGAGAAGGTTCCGAACTGGCGCGCGTCGGCCTCCGCCGGCGCGGTGCCCTCGGGTGCGGCTTCCGTCACGTAGTAGTTGAAGCCTTCCGCCCGAAGCGCCTCGGCGACGCGCTGGGCGAAGCACGATCCGCCGGTGGCGACCTTGTCGGCCTGGCCGATCGCGAAGGACGCGCGCGGCCGCGGATCGACGGCGAAGGGGGCGACGTTGGTCACGACCTTGCGCCAGAAACGCTCGGCCGGTAGACCGCTATAGGGGTTGGACGTCATCTTGTAGACCCTTCCTCCGACCTCCGGCGCAACCGCCTCGGCGACGCGCCCCGAGCTTCTTCGCCCCACCCGATGCACCCGGCGCGTAACGTGGCCCTGTCCGATCTGCCTAGGCGCGCCCGCGGCGCGTTCTCGTTGTCGCCGCCATCCTGGGCGACACCGTGGCGCGCCAAGCCCGCTGCCGATGCGGGCCGGCGCGGCCCGCGCATCGCGGTGCTCGGCAACTGCCAGGCGCGCGGCGTGGCCCAGGCGATGCGGCTGCTGGCGCCCAACAGCCCGGTGCGCTTCCTGCCGATGGGGACGCTCGGGCGCGACCACGGCGACATCGACGGGCTGGTGTCGACGCTCGCCGCCTCCGACCACGTGTTCTCGCAGCTGTTCCCGGCCGGGCTGCTCCCCGGCGGCGACATCGCGGTCCTGCGCCGGCGCGACCCGCGCACCAAGCTGTTTCCGACGATCGTGTTCTCGGCCTTCCATCCGGACATGGTCTATGCCGGCCGGGTCGAGGACCTCGCGGCGCTGAAGCTCGCGCGCTCGCCGCTCGGGCAGTACCATTCGGCGATCGCCCTGTGCGCCCACCGCCTCGGCCTCACCGCGACCCAGGCCGGGCGGCTGTTCCGCGAGGACGTGTTCCGGCGGCTCGGCTATCTCGACCAGTGGGAGCCGGCGGTCCGCGAGCTGATCGGCGGCGGGGCCACGGTCGCCTTCGGGCTCGAGCGCGAGATGAGCCGCTGGAGCCGGCGCGGCGCCTTCATGCACGTGATCAACCACCCGAAGGTCTTCGTCGTCGCCGACATCGCCCGGCGCCTGCTGGTCGAGAGCGGCTTCGCGCCGGAGCCGGTGGAGATCGAGGACTACCTCGGCGACGAGCTCGCCCGCGACGTGGTCTGGCCGGTCTATCCGCCGATCGCCGAGATCTACGGGCTCACCGGCTCGTACCTGTTCAAGACCAAGCCCCGCGGCGACGCCTTCCCGGTCCTGTACGACCTGCCCGGCTTCCTGGCGGCGAGCTTCGCCCTGTACGACGCCGCGGAGCCGAGCGACCTCGCCTGCGCGCGGGTCGAGGCCTGGATCGGCGCGCCGGAGATCGTCGCGATGTTCCGCGCCGCGGCCGCGTGAGCCGGGGCGGGTCGCGTGACGCCCCGGCGCGACCGGGCGACGATCACATCGCGGCGCGGAGCGGCTCGTCGGTGACGCCCTGCGCCATCATCCGCACCACCTGCTCGATGTCGCGGATCTGGAACGGCTTGCGCAGGTAAAGGCCGCCGCGGACGGCGCGCGGCGGCAGGCCGGGGGCGGTCGAGGTGTAGACCACCGGCCGGTCGGGATGCATCGCGCGGAAGGCCTCGGCCACGCTCCAGCCGTCGATCAGGCCGGGCAGGCGGATGTCGGTGAACAGCCAGTCGATCGTGCGGCCGCGCTCGCGCAGGATCGTCAGCGCGGCCTCGCCGCTCGACGCCTCGATGACGCGGATGCCCTGCGTCTCGCACAGCGACGCGACGATCTCGAGGAGCAGGTAGCTGTCCTCGACAATGAGCACGCTCTGGGCGGGATGCATCGGGGTGGATCCGGTCGGCAGGTTTCGCCTCAGTGGAGGCCGCGAGCGTTAACGCTTCCCTAACGCGCGCCGCCCCCGGCCCCGCATGCCCGCGCGGGCTCGCCCGCGACGCGCCGTTGTTGCGCCGCCGCAACGCTCCGGTCGAATCGACGCTTGCGCGAGGCCGGGCCGCGCGGCCGCCGCAATGCGGGTGCCTGACGGGGCCCGCGACGTCGGTCCTCGCGCCGCGAGTCCTGCGTGCGCCACGACACATCGGCGGCGGGCCGGCTCCGTTGGAAACCCGGCGTCAAGCTTGATGGAACCTTCGCTTAACCCGACAGGCCTAAAGCCCAATCTCGTTTGATCGCGCGGACATCAACGCGCCGACCTGCCGCGACCCGGGACCGGGCCGGCGCACACCGTCCGCTCGTGGAGTGACAGACATGCCCCGATCCGCGCGCTTCCGCGCCGCCACCTTCCGCGCCGCCTCCCTGAGCTTCGCCCTCTGCGCCGGCCTCGCCGTCTCGGCCTGCAGCAGCGACAAGGACCTCGCCGACGCCTCCGCCTTCGGCGGCGGCGCCTCCACCCCCGGCAGCGCGCAGGACTTCGTCGTCAACGTCGGCGACCGGGTGTTCTTCGAATCCGACTCGACCGACCTGACGCCCACCGCGACCGGCACCCTCGACAAGCAGGCGGCCTGGCTGCAGCGCTACCCGCGCTACAGCTTCCTCATCGAGGGCCATGCCGACGAGCGCGGCACCCGCGAGTACAACTTCTCGCTGGGTGCCCGCCGCGCCCAGGCGGTGAACGACTACCTCGCCTCGCGCGGCATCGCCGCCGGGCGGATGCGCACCGTCTCCTACGGCAAGGAACGCCCGGTCGCGGTCTGCAACGACATCTCGTGCTGGTCGCAGAACCGCCGCGCCGTGACGGTGCTCGACCGCGGCGCCGGAAGCTGACCGCAGGCGCGACCTTCGTCGCCCGACGACCCCGCCATCCTGCCTCCACCACAACGCGGCCTCCTCGGGCGGGCGTATCGGGGCAGGGGCGAGCGGGGGACGGCACCCGCCGCGACGCGTCCGGCCGACGCGTCCGGCGCGGCTCGCCCTCTCGCCACGTGTCGGCAGAGGTTGCCGAGGATGGCGGCCCAGCCGCTGCGCTGCTGCGCGATGGGGACATCGGTCTCGGGATCGAACGCGACCGTCACGCCGGTCCGGTCGCCCAACGCGGTGAACTCGACCGCCGCATGACGGTCGCCGAAGGCGTATTCGATCCGTTCGTTCGGGACGATCCTGGTGTCGGTGCCCGCGACATCGAAGCCCAGGCTGCCGTCCTTCGCCGCCATGCGCGCCGTGAACGTGCCGCCTTCCCGAAGGTCGACGGTCGCCGTCGGACAATGCCAGTCGTCGGACGCGAAATTCCACTGCGTGATCCGATCCGGCATCGTGTAGGCGTCCCGGACGACGCCGACCGGCGCGGGCGCCGTCGCTTCCACGATGATCCGTTCCTGCGGCATGGGGGCTTCGCATCCGGCCGTTCGGGACTTCGCGGCGGGCATCTCACACCAGGCCGGTCGTGGCGGCAACTTCCGGGGCGCCGCCGCATGCGGCCGGCCCCCTAGGCCCGCCCTCGCCGTGCGGCTCGAGGGGCCCCGAGCCGGCATCGCCTTAACTTTGCCGTGCTGGAGCGCATCTGCTACCGGCCTCGCGCCGACCTTGCGCGCTCCCTGTCACGACCGGTGCCACCATGCTCCGCCGCCTGCTTCTCGCCTCCTGCGCCGTCCTCAGCCTCGCCGCCCCGGCCGCGGCGCAGGACGCCTCCGAATTCGTCGTGCGCCTCAACCGGATCGAGAACCAGTCCCGGATGATGGCCGGGCAGATCGAGACGCTGCAATACGAGAACCGGCAGCTCAAGGAGCAGCTTCGGAAGTTCCAGGAGGACGTCGAGTTCCGCCTCAACGAGAAGGGCGGCGGCAAGGCCGCGCCCGCGCCGAGCCGCGAGCCGGCCGGCGCCGTCAACGGCGGCAATCCGGGCGCCGCCCGCCCGCAGAAGCGCGGCGACGCCTTCGACCCCGAGCAGAGCCCCGGCCGCCCCGGTGCGCCGATGCAGCTCGGCGCGACCCAGCCCTCCGCCCCGGCCGCGGCGCCTGCGCCGGCCGCCGCCGCGCCGATGGCCCAGACCCGGCGCCTGCCGGAGCCGGCGATCGACGACGGCGAGGACGCGGAGGCGCGCGGCGCCCCCGGCTACGACGAGCCCGTCGACCTGTCGCCGCCCGCCCGCGTCGGCACCACCGGCGCGCTTCCGAGCCCGGCCCGCGCCCCGGCCAGCGTCGCCGCCACCGGCAGCGGGGACGCGACGAGCGACTACGAGGCCGCCGTCGGCCACATCCGCGAGAAGCGCTACGAGCAGGCCGAGATGGCCTTCCGCCAGTTCATCCAGTCGCACCCGCGCGACGGCCACGTCCCGGCCGCGACCTACTGGCTCGGCGAGAGCTACCTGCAGCGCAACCGCAACCGCGAGGCGGCCGAGCAGTTCCTGAAGGTCTCGACCGACTACGCCCGCTCGCCCCAGGCGCCGGAGGCGATGCTGAAGCTCGGCGTCTCGCTCAACGCGCTGGGCGCGCGCGAGCAGGCCTGCGCGACCCTGGCCGAGCTCGACCGCAAGTTCCCCGCCGCCGGCTCGAACGTGCGCCAGAGCGTGGCGCGCGAGCAGAAGCGCGCGCGCTGCACCGCGTGAGCGACCCGCGCGACGATCCCGGTGACCGGATCCGTCGCGCCCTCGCACCTTGGCTCGCCGGGGACGCGCCCGTGGTGCTCGCCGTCTCCGGGGGCCCCGATTCCACCGCCCTGATGCACGCCGCCGCCGCGTGCCGGGCCGGCGCGCTCTTCGTCGCGACGGTGGACCACGGCCTGCGCCCCGAATCCGCCGACGAGGCCCGCGCCGTCGCCCGCGCCGCCGCGGCGCTCGGCCTGCCCCACGCGACCCTGCCCTGGGAGGGCGTCCGTCCCAGAGCCGCGATCCAGGCGGAGGCGCGGGCCGCCCGCTACCGCCTGCTCGCCACGCATGCGCGCACGGTCGGCGCACGCCTCGTGCTCACCGGCCACACCCGCGACGACCAGGCCGAGACGGTGCTGATGCGCCTGATCGCCGGCAGCGGCCCGGCGGGCCTCGCCGGCATGCGGCGGGAGCGCCCGCTCGAGCCCGGGCTGGCGCTGGCGCGGCCCTTCCTCGATATCGCCAAGGCCGACCTCGTGGCCTGGTGCGAGGCGCAGGGCGTCGGCTTCGCGCGCGACCCCTCGAACGCCGACGAGCGCTACGGCCGGGTGCGCCTGCGCCGATTGCTGGAACGCGAAGGCCTCAGCGTCGATCGCCTCGTCCGCCTGGCCGAGCGCGCGGCCCGCGACGAGGGGGCCTTGGGAGAGGCGGCGGCGGCGGCCTTCGCGAGCGTGCATTCAGATCTCGTGTCAACGAACGCGCACGGGTCCCCTCTCCCAGGGGGAGAGGGAGCCGCGCCTCTCCCTCCCCCCGCAGTGGGGGGAGGGGGTGCTGCGGCGATCGTCCCGCTCCGTCTCGACGGCCAAATCCTCGCCGCGCTCCCCGACGCGGTCGCGCTGCGCGTCCTCGACCTCGCCCTCGACCGGGCCGGCGGCACGCTGCCGCGGCGGCTGGAGCGGCTGGAGCGGCTGGTCCTCGTCGACCTGCTGCCGGCGCTGAGATCGGGGCGCGCGGTGCGGCGCACCCTGCGCGGGCTCGCCGTCGCCGCCGACCCGGCCGGCCGCGTGACGATCCGGCCCGCTCCGCCCAGGCGAGGGGACGGCCTTGCCGCAGGGGCGCCCGACTTACTTGGCAAGGGGGAGGGCTCTGCCTACATTGGCTTGGCGTGCGCGGACGAACCCGCAGCGGCGGGCAGCCGGCCCACACGCCCCAGGGATTGATCGATGAACCCGAATTTTCGCAATTTTGCTCTGTGGGTCGTCATCTTCCTCCTCGTCCTGGCCCTGGTGACCCTGTTCCAGAATCCGGGTCACCGCGGCGGCGGGAGCGAGATCGCCTACAGCCAGCTTCTCAACGACGCCGATGCCGGCAAGATCCAGTCCGTCGTGATCTCGGGCCAGGACGTGTCCGGCTCCTACGTCGGCGGCGGCAGCTTCACCTCCTACGCGCCGAACGATCCGGGCCTAGTCTCGAAGCTTTCGGGCAAGGGCGTGCAGATCACCGCGCGCCCGCCGTCGGACAACACCCCGTGGTTCATCCAGCTGCTGGTGAGCTGGCTGCCGATCCTCGTCTTCATCGGCGCCTGGGTGTTCCTGTCCCGGCAGATGCAGTCGGGTGCCGGCCGCGCCATGGGTTTTGGGAAGTCGAAGGCCAAGCTCCTCAATGAAGCGCACGGGCGCGTCAGCTTCGACGACGTCGCCGGCGTGGAAGAGGCGAAGGAGGATCTGCAGGAGATCGTCGAGTTCCTGCGCGACCCCCAGAAGTTCCAGCGGCTCGGCGGGCGCATCCCGCGCGGCGTGCTCCTGGTCGGCCCCCCCGGCACCGGCAAGACCCTGATCGCCCGCGCGGTGGCGGGCGAGGCCAACGTGCCGTTCTTCACCATCTCCGGCTCGGACTTCGTCGAGATGTTCGTCGGCGTCGGCGCCAGCCGCGTGCGCGACATGTTCGAGCAGGCCAAGAAGAACGCCCCCTGCATCATCTTCATCGACGAGATCGACGCGGTCGGCCGCCATCGCGGCGCCGGCCTCGGCGGCGGCAACGACGAGCGCGAGCAGACCCTCAACCAGCTGCTCGTCGAGATGGACGGCTTCGAGGCCAACGAGGGCGTGATCATCATCGCGGCGACCAACCGTCCCGACGTGCTCGACCCTGCGCTGCTGCGTCCCGGCCGGTTCGACCGCCAGATCATGGTGCCGAACCCGGACGTGACCGGCCGCGAGCGCATCCTGCGCGTCCACGTCCGCAAGGTGCCGCTGGCGCCGGACGTCGACCTCAAGGTCATCGCCCGCGGCACCCCCGGCTTCTCGGGCGCCGACCTGATGAACCTCGTCAACGAGTCGGCGCTGCTGGCCGCGCGCCGCGGCAAGCGCATCGTCACGATGCACGAGTTCGAGGACGCCAAGGACAAAGTGATGATGGGCGCCGAGCGGCGCACCCTCGTCATGACCGAGGACGAGAAGCGGCTCACCGCCTACCACGAGGGCGGCCACGCCATCGTCGCCTTCAACGTCCCGGCCACCGATCCCGTCCACAAGGCGACGATCATCCCGCGCGGCCGGGCTTTGGGCATGGTCATGCAGTTGCCCGAGCGCGACAAGCTGTCGATGTCGTTCGAGCAGATGACCTCGCGGCTGGCGATCATGATGGGCGGCCGCATCGCCGAGGAGATGACCTTCGGCCCGGACAAGGTGACGTCGGGCGCCCAGTCCGACATCGAGCAGGCGACGCGGCTCGCCAAGATGATGGTCACGCGCTGGGGCTTCTCGCCTGAGCTCGGCACCGTCGCCTACGGCGACAACAACGACGAGGTCTTCCTCGGCATGTCGATGGGCCGCCAGCAGACGGTGTCCGAGTCGACCGCCCAGAAGATCGACGCGGAGGTCCGCCGCCTGGTCGAGACCGGCCTTGAGGAGGCCCGCCGCATCCTCGCCGACAGGAAGGACGACCTCGAGGCGCTGGCGCAGGGGCTGCTCGAGTACGAGACGCTGTCCGGCGACGAGATCAAGAACCTGCTGAAGGGCCGTCCCCCGGTCCGCGACGGCGGCGACGTGCCGCCGACGCCGGCCCGCGGCTCCTCGGTCCCGTCGGCCGGCCGCGGCCGCCCGAAGGAGAGCGACGGCGGCCTCGAGCCGCAGCCGCAGGGCTGAGAGCCTCACCACCGACGAACGGGAAGGGCGCTACGACGGCGCCCTTTTTCGTATGTCCAGCATCCGAGACGGACAGGCATGGGAGACGCAGCGCGGGTCTTCCCTCCCCCTCTGCGGGGGAGAGAAGAGGCGGCGTCGATTCACCGTAACGGGACGCGATCCGCGCGTGCCGTGCGATCGATGATAGGTTGCCCGCAACGTCGCGTGCCCGATGGGACGGAGAGTTTCGTGAGAAAGTATTTCGGCACCGACGGCATTCGCGGCCGGGCCAACGGGGTGATCACGCCGGAGCTGGCGCTGAAGGTCGGCCAAGCGGCGGGCCTGGTGTTCCAGCGCGGCGACCATCGCCACCGCGTCGTCATCGGCAAGGACACCCGCCTGTCGGGCTACATGATCGAGACCGCGCTCATCGCCGGCTTCACCTCGGTCGGCATGGACGTGCTGCAGCTCGGGCCGATGCCGACGCCGGCGGTGGCGATGCTCACCCGCTCGATGCGCGCCGACATCGGCGTGATGATCTCCGCCTCGCACAACCCGTTCGAGGACAACGGCATCAAGCTGTTCGGGCCGGACGGGTTCAAGCTGAACGACGCGATCGAGCGCGAGATCGAGGCGCTGATCGACGGCGAGCTGCACACCCGGCTCGCCGGCTCCATGTCGCTCGGCCGGGCCAAGCGCATCGAGAGCGTGCATGCCCGCTACATCGAGTTCGCCAAGCGCTCGCTGCCGCGCAACGTGACGCTGGACGGCCTGCGCATCGTGGTCGACTGCGCCAACGGCGCCGCCTACCGCGTCGCCCCCGAGACCCTGTGGGAGCTCGGCGCCGAGGTCATCGCCATCGGCGTCGAGCCGGACGGCTTCAACATCAACCGCGACGTCGGCTCGACCGCGCCCGCCGCCCTGGTCGGCAAGGTCCGCGAGCTGCGCGCCGACATCGGCATCGCGCTCGACGGCGACGCCGACCGGGTGCTGATCGTCGACGAGAAGGGGCAGGTCGTCGACGGCGACCAGCTCATGGCCGTCGTCGCCCGCTCGTGGAAGGAGGACGACCTCCTGACCCAGCCGGGGATCGTGGCCACGATCATGTCCAACCTCGGGCTGGAGCGCTACCTCGGCGGGATCGGCCTCTCGCTCGCCCGCACGGCGGTGGGCGACCGCTACGTGCTCGAGCACATGCGCGAGCACGGCTACAACCTCGGCGGCGAGCAGTCCGGCCACATCATCATGTCGGACTACGCCACCACCGGCGACGGGCTGGTGGCCGCGCTGCAGGTCCTGAGCGTGGTCCAGCGCAGCGCGCGGCCGGTGAGCGAGGTCTGCCACTGCTTCGACCCGCTGCCGCAGATCCTGAAGAACGTGCGCTATCGCTCCGGCGAGCCGCTGCGCGCCGACAGCGTCGTCACCGCGATCGAGCACGCCCGCGAGCGCCTGGGCAACGCCGGCCGCCTCGTCATCCGCCCGTCCGGCACCGAGCCGGTCATCCGCGTCATGGCCGAGGGCGACGACCGCGGCCTCGTCAACGACGTCGTCGACGCGGTCGTCGACGCGGTGACCCGCGCCGCGGCGTGAGCGTTTCGGCCTGAGCGATCCCGTCTTCCCTCCCCCCCCGCGGGGGGGGGGGGGAAGATGGGCTGCGGCGACGACACGCTTCTTGAGCCGATCTGAGAATGAACGT
>NZ_JAKSYQ010000059.1:0-774 GCF_022829665.1 Methylobacterium sp. E-041
CCACAGCCTGACACGGCTGCGGTACGAACCCGACCCGACCCGTTCGTACGTCGCCGTCAGCCCGCCGCTGATGCCCGCGCCGGCCTCGTGCGGTCAGCACGCCATCTGGACGATGCGCGCGATCTGGAACGCGATCTTCTACGTGCTGCGGGGCGGCATCGCGTGGCGGATGGTCCCGAAGGACCTGCCTCCGCGCAGGACGACGTTCGGCTACTTCGCGCGCTGGCGCTACGAGGGCCTGTTCGGTCGGATCAACCATCACCTCGTCATGGCGGATCGCGAGCGGGTCGGTCGAAGCGCCTCGCCCACCGCTGCAGTGCTCGACAGCCAGAGCGTGAAGACCACCGAGAGCGGCGGACCACGCGGCTACGATGCCGGAAAGAAGATCAAGGGCCGCAAGCGGCAGGCCCTGGTCGACACGGACGGGCGTGCCCTCGTCCTCGACCCGCAGTCCGCCGACGTGCAGGATCGCGATGGGGCCGGACCGGTGCTGCGCCTGTCGCGGTGGACCTTCCCGTTCATCGCCAAAGCCTTCGCTGATGCAGGCTATGCGGGCGACAGGCCCGCGACCGCCACGATCATCACCGTCCACATCGTGCGCAAACCCAAGGATCAGGTCGGCTTTGCCGTGCACCCGCGCCGATGGGTGGTCGAACGCTTCTTCGGCTGGATCAGCCGCAACCGCCGCCTTTGGAAAGACCCGGAGGCGACCCTCGCCTCGGCCCAGGCCTTCCTCTACGCCGCCGTCATGATCCTTGTCCGAAGGCTCAGCCG
>NZ_JAKSYQ010000033.1:0-541 GCF_022829665.1 Methylobacterium sp. E-041
AGCGGATGCGGGACGATGAGCAGAGAGATCATTCCATTGCGCCCGAAGGGGGCTGAGCAATCGGCTCTCGCTCGGATCGATGTCGCCGCCGTAGCGCTCCTGGCCGGGGGCCAAGCTACGAGCCTGCAGGCGGCGCGGGCCGAGGTGATCCTCGCAGACCTGCGGCTACGGCGGGATGAAATGACGGCGTTGCTCTCCGACCTGCGTAGCCGGGAAACGAGTAGGCTACCTCATATCGATGTTGCGAACGCCAATCTCATCGTCGCGATCGTTCAAGGGCTGGTACAGATCGACCTGTTCATCGCGCAGGCCCGTGGCCTCATAGAGAGAACCGAGCAACCGGGTGTTCGCAGCCCCAGGCATCGAGACAGGGGCTGAAAGGCGCCTAGTGCCGGTAGCGCTCGGCGAGGGCCATGAGGGCTCCTGCGAGCTCGGTGAGGTTGGCCGAGGCCGCCTCGACCTCGCGGGTGCCGGCGGCGGTCTGCTGGCTCGCCTGGCGGATGTTCTGCAGGGCGCCCATCACCTGCTCGATGCCGAGCTG